>JAYTRW010000432.1:0-3518 GCA_043745985.1 Methylotenera sp. | reverse complement strand
CAAGAAAGTGGGATTAGCAAAATATGCCACAAACTATAGGAAGACCACTGCTTTTGGAACCAATTACTCATCTACGGAAAGTGGGTAACTACAAAGCTAATTGAATTGCTTTTGATATAACTTAGCATAATGACCTCCCTGCGCAATCAGTTCATCATGTGATCCGCTTTCAACGATTTCACCTTGCTCCAGCACCATAATTCGATCTGCGTTTTCCACCGTACTTAAGCGATGTGCAATAACAATACTGGTTCTATTTTGCATCAGCTTATCTAATGCGGCTTGCACGTGCCGTTCTGACTCAGTATCCAAAGCAGAAGTAGCTTCATCTAACAACAATATCGGCGCATTTTTTAGAATCGCACGTGCGATAGCGATACGTTGTCGCTGACCGCCTGACAAACGCACACCTCTATCACCGATTTCATTTTGCAAGCCTTTGGGTAATTGTTGAATAAAATCCCAAGCGAATGCTGCTTTTGCTGCATTAATAACATCCGCTTCACTTGCGTTGCGTAATACGCCATAAGCTATATTGTTAAACACAGTGTCATTAAATAAAATTACATCTTGGCTGACCAATGAAAACTGTTGACGCAAATCGGCTAGCGGCACGGAGCGCATATCAACACCATCGAGCAATACTTGACCTTGCTCAAGCTCGTAAAATCTAGGTAGTAAGTTGACTAGTGTGGTTTTACCTCCGCCAGAACGCCCTACCAAAGCCAACTTCTCACCAGGCTTTATCATAAAGCTGACGTTTTTCAGTGCAGGACGCTTGGTATTATTGTAAGTGAGGCTCACATGCTTAAATTCAATTTCACCTTTGCTACGACTAAAGGCTTTATCGCCCTCATCTAGCTCTGGCTTAATATCAATCACACCAAATACGCTTTGCGCAGCTGCAAGTGCTACTTGAACATCTTCGTTCATTGCCGTCAGATTTTTAATTGGTGCAATTAACATCAACAGTGCGCCGACGAATGCGGCAAACTCACCGGCGCTAAAACGACCAACTGCGTAATAAACCACTAAGCCTAATGAAACGGCGGCAAGCAGCTCTACCACCATACTGTTCAAGCTAGAGAGCCGCGCCAAGCGAATTTGCATATGGCGATTTTTATTAACCACTTTTGCAAAACGCTCATTCTCGTATGCCTGTGCACCAAAAATCTTAACAATACGCTGTCCAGAAACAGCCTCTTCCGCTACTTTGGTCATCTCACCAATAGATGACTGCACTTCTTTACCCGCATTGCGCAGCTGGGGCGTCATGGTTTTTAGATAAAACGCCATAATAGGAGCGATTAAGACAAAAATCATTGTTAGTCGCCAGTCCAAATAGACCATATAGCCAACGATTCCAACCGTAGTTAAAGAGTCGCGCACTAATGTTAGCGAAGACTTTGTCGCAGCATTCGCCATCTGCTCTATATCGTAGGTGATCTTGGAAATTAAAATGCCCGCAGATTGCTCATCAAAATAACTAATAGGCAAACGCATAAGTTGGTGGAAAATGTCTATCCGCAGGTCACCAACAATTCGCCGTGCAACCCAGCGCATAGAAAAGCCCGAGAGAAATCCAGAAAGTGCCCGAAATGCCAATAAGCCAAACAGCATGAAAGGCAGATACCTGACCATGTCAGGGCTTTGCTTCACAAAACCTTCATCAGTCACTTGTTTGATAGTTGCCAAAAAAAGAGTATTGCTGGCTGACAAAAAGACCAAGGCAAGCACGCCACTCAAAAAGACTGTTTTATATTTCCACGCATATCTAAATAGACGTAAATATAATATTTTCGAATTGGGCGTGCCAGATGTGTTTAGCTTTTGCATCGTTTCTTTAACGGTAGATTTCGACATTTTCACCGCCAACGTTGAAAATCAAAAAATGAACATGAAAAATAGAAAATTAAGAACCCTCTTTTGATTGCGTTGCAAATGTAATATGCGTGTAACCCGCGGTACGTGAGGCTTCCATGACATCAATAACAAATTGGAAGGCACCTTTAGCGTCAGCATTGATAATGATAGTCGGCTCTTCTTTACTACCATTCACGGCCGCTTGAAGTGCTGCGCTAATCCCCGCGACTGATGAATCAGCTAATCCTTTGCCATTCACAATATATTTGCCTGTTGCATCCACGCCCACTTCAATCGTCAATGGTTTTTCTTGCGGTGCATTGGCTTCTGCTGTTGGCAGATTGATTTGTAATTCACTGGTGTGCGAGAACGTTGCACTCACGACCAAGAAAATAATAATCACTAGCAATACGTCGATTAAAGGCACGAGATTCATCTCGAGCTCTTCATGGCGCTTTCCACGTTGGAAATTCATGTTGTATTCCTTTAACTAAATTCGGTTCAAATTATATTGAAACAAGTCGCTTTTACGTTGTCAGTACAGTGAGTACGGCAAGTAAAATCAAGACAGCATCAATATGATGTAACACGAACTATTTGCGTTCACCGTGAATAATTTCAACCAGTTTAATCGCTTGTTGCTCCATGCCCACCAACAAGTCGTCTACTTTAGAACGGAAATAACGGTAAGCAATCATTGCTGGCACAGCGACTACAATACCTGCTGCAGTGTTATACAACGCGACTGAAATACCGCGCGCAAATTGGGCAATATCATGGCCTGTACTAGTAAATGCGCCGAACAACTCAACCATACCAATCACAGTACCCAAAAGCCCTAACAATGGCGCAACAGTTGCAATAGTACCTAGTGTAGAAAGGTATTTTTCTAAATTATGCGCAACCGCACGGCCAGTTTCTTCAATCGCTTCTTTAGTGATTTCCCGTGAGTTTTTTGCATTGGATAGCGCGCTAGCGAATACTTGCCCTAATAATGAGTGCTGCTCTAAACGACCGATTGTTTCTTTAGTCACGCCGCCTTTATTCAGCCATGCTTGAACTTCAGGCAGTAAATTCGGTGGTGCTACCGTACTCTCACGCAATGCAAAAGAGCGCTCGCCGATAATGGCCAAGGCTACTACTGACGCTATGATTAGCGGCCAAATTGGCCAACCCGCTGCTAAAATAATTTGCCACACAGTGCAACTCCTAAAATTCTATGTTAATCGTGATGAATCATTTGTGAAAAACTTGCTGAAACTTATCCCCGATACTTTAGCTTGTCGCCCGCATTTGGGCAAGCTTCTAGTGCATTGCTTTACAAACTTTACATATCGCGAGGATTTAATAATTAGGTTTAGTGATTGATTTTAATTAAGAAGCTCAAAACGATCTTGCCAGTAGCGTTTGTATTGATTTCGCCAACTTAAAATTTGAATATTACGTTTACTCACAAAACTCATTTCAATCGCGCCATTGTAATCAGATCGATACAACAAGCTTTGTGTTGCTTGGTAGCGCTCAAACACTACGGGCTTAGGGTGACCAAAGCGGTTTAAATAGCCATTAGTAAAAATACTGACGCTAGGCGCTACGTCCGCAATAAAAGCAGGCGTTGAAGAGGTTTTACTGCCGTGATGCGGTACAACTATCAC
>JAYTRW010000431.1:0-3520 GCA_043745985.1 Methylotenera sp. | reverse complement strand
CTGCGTAACTCGGGGAAAACGGGTAATCACAGTTTTTATATCTATTCCTTTTTTGGCTAAATATTCCAGGCTGGCTTTCGCCCAAAGTATCGCGCCCGCTTTAGTATTAATTATTTGGTCTTTGTTAACCTCAGGCGTGCATGTAGATATTCCGATTGCGCAGACTAGTACATTCCAAGTGCCCTTTTTATCTTGACCGACAAAACACTCCATTCCATCTAGGTCTAGGAGTTCACAATTAAAATAGGGGAGGGTCTTACGACTATTAGTACTAACCCCAAACATTAGTGGTTTGCCTTGTAACTCTGCGTACGCAAGCGCGTTTGCATTCTCCCCTGCTTCTAAGAAGGCTTGAAGCGTAGCGTTGCTTCCTTTGGGGGTTAGCGCCGTAGTTTTAACTTTTTTTACTTTAGTAGGGAGTATTTTGCCCGCTTTAGCAGCCATGGCATCTATTGATATTCTTTTAATTGCCGCGTGGTTTTGCATTAAAAGGGGGGTAGATATATAAGTGCCTGTACCTAGTTTTTCGGCTAATTTTAAAGATACTAAGGTATCAAAAGCGTTACCTGTAGTATAGTTACCCCAGTCTTTTCTGTTCGCACGACTCTCAGAAATAGGGCCAAGCACAAGCTGACGTGCTGCCAATTCTATTAAATTAATATCAGTATCTTTATACTCGGGTAATAAGGTAAGCGGGTTCATTTTTTAATCCCTTGTAAAAATATACTTAAGGCTTCAAAGCCATGGTTTGCGTAGACTATCACGTCGAGGCCGAAGCCTCTGACTTGGTAACTTTGACCTGCTATAATTGGGATCGCGATCATATTAGTACGCTACAAAAACTAATTTGTCGCCAGTTTCACCGACGTAACGTGTGTGAACTTGTAAATGCTCAATAACTGCTTGCTTATTTATCGCATCGTCTTCATTACTCGGCAAATCAATACTATAGTCATGCGCAATAGCTGCCCAATTTTCTTCTGTAAATTCACAACAAATTGCGATTACGTCAAGCTCTGGTTCTTCTCCAATAGCGTTACCTACTTCTTCTAAAAAATCAAAAATCAAATTTAACGCTTCATAACTAAACTGCTCGCTTCTGTTCCACGCTTTAAAAGCGTTATGAAAATCTGTTTTATTTACTTGAGTATACATTTTAGTTTTCCTTTGGCTGACTTGATAAAATTCATTATACAAAACATTTTGTATTTGTGTCAAGCACTTTGTACAAAATAGTTTTGTACAAAAGTTTTTTTTAAAGTAAACTACCGTTTTATCTTAAGAGGTTTTTACTATGTCTACTGAATTACATCGCGCAATCGCGCTGTGCGGGGGACAACTGGCTTTCGCTAAGCAACTCACGGATATGTTAGCGATCCGAGGCGAGAACCGCATCGTCAGTCAGCAAAGTGTTTCGTACTGGCTTTCATCTACGCGAGGTCTACCGAGCATTTACTGCTTAGATGTTGAAAAAATGCTATCAGGGGTTGTTTCTCGCCATTCGCTCCGACCTGATATTTTCGGTCGTACCCCATACTCCTTATTAGAAGAAAAAATATGATGGCAGTTTCGACTATTACGCCTCACTTATCTAGTATTAAGGCCCCTGAATTTTTGGCTAAAAAAGCAATTTGGGTCATTTGGCGCTTTGAAGACCACGGCGAGACGAAGCCTCGTAAAGTGCCGTACTACGCGAACGGCGCCAAGCGCTACGGCGTGCAGGGCCGACTTGAAGACCGCCAGCAGCTTGTTACTTTTGAAGCTGCTCGAACGGCGGCGGCTAAGCGTGGCTTTACTGGCATCGGCCATGCCTGCCTTGATGGCGACTTCACCGTCATTGACTTTGATCGCTGCGCAATCGGCGGTACGCTAGACGCTTCTATCGAGGCTTTAGCGTCTACTACGTATGCTGAATACTCGCCAAGCGGCGAAGGCATCCACCTTTACGCCCTCGGCAATATTAACCAGAATTTAAAATCTATCGCCACTGCCGAGCAATTTGGCATTGAGCTATTTAGCACAAAGGGCTTCGTTACCTTTACGGGTAACAGTTTAGAAATCGTTGACCTATTAGGCAATCAAGACACCATAGATGCGCCTAGCAGCGAGCTATCTGCGCTTATCGCTAAGCGCTTTGGAAAACCTCGGGACGAAATAGCGGATGTTGACCAAGCCGCACTGGGCCTTGTTAGTGCTCAAATTCAAGAAGCGCTTAGCGTACTTGATCCCGACATGGGCCATGCGGATTGGCTGAAAGTCGGTATGGCTTTACACCACGAAACGAATGGTGAGGGCTTTGATCTGTGGGATCAATGGAGTTCTAAGGGCACTAAATATCCTGGCGATGGCAATTTGCAAGGGCGCTGGGACTCTTTCGGGCGTAACCCTGGCAAGCAGGTTACTGCAAAATCACTAGTGCAAATGGCTAATGAAAACGGCGCAAGGATCAATATTAGTGCCGTCAGTCTGGAGGGTTTTGAGAATCTTACAGCGCCTTTAGGAGTCAAAACCCGCTTTCCAGTGACCAATTGGCGTGATTTTGCGGTACAGACTTCGCATCAATACGTGATTAAAAGTGTTATCCCTAAAGCCACCCTAGGCGTGCTGTATGGCGAGTCTGGCGCAGGCAAGTCCTTTATCACTTTAGACTTGTGTATCGCTATCGCCCGTGGTTTGCCTTGGCGCAATCTGCGTACTACGCAGGGGCGGGTAGTCTATATAGTAGCGGAAGGCGCCAGTGGCTTTCGAAATAGACTTATCGCTTACGCCAAGCACTATAACCTTACAGATACCGATATCCCCCTTGACATCATAGATGCCACGCCAAATTTACTTCGTAAAGACGACGCGCAAGATATTTGCAAGTCCATTTTAGCTAGTGGTGTGCCGCCGTCGCTTGTAGTCATCGATACTCTAGCGCAGGCCATGGCGGGCGCAAATGAGAATACGTCTGAGGATATGGGCACTGCCCTTGCGCACTGTAAAGGTATTCACACTGCCACTGGCGCCATGGTCTTGCTTGTGCACCACTCAGGTAAAGATTCCAGTAAGGGTGCGCGGGGCTGGTCAGGGATGCGCGCGGCAGCCGATGTCGAACTCGAAGTTACTCGAACCATGCAGGGGCGGGCTTTGCGTACTACTAAACAAAAAGATGGGGCTGACTTTCAGGAATGGGGTTTTGATCTGGAAATAGTACCCGTGGGCGAGGATCAAGATGGCGATGTTATTACCAGCTGCGTTGTAATCGAAGCCGCAGTGCCAGTACGGGGTAGCGGGCGTAAGATAGGTAAGAACGAGCAAGTTATTTTAAATGTAATGAGTGAATTAGCCTTGGTGCAATCTGCGGGCATTGAAGCTAAAGAAGTTATAAAACTGGCGGTGGAGTTTATGCCACCCCCAGAAGACGGCAAGCGGGATAGCCGCGCGGTTATGGCCCGCAACGCTTTGAAAAACTTGTGTAAAGAAGGGTACTTTGTAGCAGAAGACGATGGAAGTTTGACAATACTTTGAAATTAACTAG
>JAYTRW010000430.1:0-1007 GCA_043745985.1 Methylotenera sp. | reverse complement strand
GTTATCTCAAAACTGGCAGTAAATCGCTTTACCGACAGCATCGATGAAATTGCTATGTTTACCCATTGCTTTTCTTTATGCAGTTGTCAAAGGACAGTTGATTGAAAGACATTGCTTCCAATCGAAACGCCGATCTCCGCGGTGGGAGCTGGTCGGCGTGTGTTTCACGGCAACTAAGTTGCCGTAAATCATACAGATTTGTCGAGCATTTCCATCCTTATATATACAGCGTATATTTCAGGAAAAATGCGACACAATCTAAATCGTCAAATCTTGAGTTGTTACTCTTAAAGGTGCAACACAGTAAGTGGAGAATAGCGGGTTCGAACCGCTGACATCTACTTTGCAAAAGTAGCGCTCTACCAACTGAGCTAATTCCCCAAATGTAAGCTGCGCTTTGGCAAACTTAACAGGAACATAAGCAAATAGGATAGTGGGCCCAAGTGGACTCGAACCACTGACCTCACGGTTATCAGCCGTGTGCTCTAACCAGCTGAGCTATAGGCCCCAATATGATCTTTCCGCCCTAGACAAGCATAAAGGGAAGGCAGTCTTGCCTTCCCTCGATAAACGACGGTAGCGTAACTGGTACTTCGACTTATGCAATTGCCTGGTTGGAAATAATCATAAAATCTCGCTGGTATACAATGCTGAAAAATCCTTAACAGCAATGCACATTGAAAACTAAATAGGGTTTCGTGAAATAAATCTACTGAACAGTAACAAAAAAGTAATTCCAAGAAAGACCGACCTGTATTGATGCTTGACGCTTGGAGCCGAAGCTCCTTGAGACGCCAAGACATAAATCCTTAGAAAGGAGGTGATCCAGCCGCACCTTCCGATACGGCTACCTTGTTACGACTTAGTCCCTCTCGCTCCCCACAGCTTAGTTAGCTCCCTCCCTTGCGGGTTAAGCCACCAACTTCGGCTGCAGACAACTCAAGTGACTTGACGGGCAGTGTGTACAAGGCCCGGGAACGTATTCACCGCAGTTTAGCTGACCTGCG
>JAYTRW010000429.1:0-1009 GCA_043745985.1 Methylotenera sp. | reverse complement strand
TACCGAAGAACCCATATTGGCAGCAGCAGCGGCAGCCTCACAACCAGCATGCCCAGCCCCAACTACAATCACATCATATTTTTTAAACATAACCTCGTTTTGCTTATTGATGTAAAAATAGTCAATATTCAGCAAGTACCCTTTTTTGCTCTCTTAAATACATGCTGCCAGCATTTGCAATGCTGTGTAGGACAGAGCAATGAAAAATGTGGTCAAATTGCATCTTTTCTTGAGGCTCACATAGCGGTTATAATTTGAAAATAGTTGCACGGAACCTATCACACAGGGGTGTTAATAAATATCAAACTGGGCATGCATTTGGGAAAGCAGCGTCCCTTTAAAAGTGGCAGAGCGCCCATTTTTTATAGCTGGCGTAACTTAAATTGATTTTTCAATGTTCCACGTGGAACATTGAAAAATCAATATTCATCAGGCTGTCAAGCGCCGTGCGTAACTCTCATTGTTGATGTTCCACGTGGAACATCAACAGGGATCGACGGCTGAGCCAATTTTACAAAAATGCGTATAGCGCTATATTTGCCCTTCTAAACTTTTATTGAAACCGTTTGCTGGGCCACACTTTATGTCAAATCAAACGGGTAGTTAGAAAAAGCTTTTTGTTTTGATTTTGCCAATTTACTAAAGTGCGCAATTCCCGGTTGTGCCTCCTTGCGTATAAACGTTGCCTTGGCAATTTTGACTTACACAAAGCGTGTGACTGCCGCATCAACGATGCGCAGTCACACGCTTTCACCAACAGTGGCGCAAACCAAAGCAATAGGGGAGAATAGCCTATCGAAATGCTCGACGCGGAATAACAACAGGGATAATTTAGATCAATTTAAAAGGAGAGTGACATCCCCTGGTTTAATGCTAATCAGGCTGTATGGGCAAAAACTTTCTTGATAAGTTTGTCTGCCCCGAGATTAAATAGTGCACAACTATTCTGGATCATTAAAATAGCGATAACTGCAGATTCTAGCTTTTGAGGTATAAAGCTCCATGTTGA
>JAYTRW010000428.1:0-1019 GCA_043745985.1 Methylotenera sp. | reverse complement strand
GTGTTCATCTTTGGGTTCAGATATTGGCTACCACCCCTTAACGTTTGATACCCTGGCGGTGTTGTCAAATTCAGTGAATAAATCTGCGTTTCCCTAGCACTATCAAGCCCCCTCATGAAAAGCTGATTATTTGCAAGCTCCTTAAATTTACGTGTGGATGCTGAAAGAAAATCACCAGAAGGTCGTCCTATTGGATTTGGAATACCTGCAGCTGAAACAACACTCATTGATGCCGAAAGCACTTGGGCTCCAAGATTTAACATGTCTGCATATGACGCAAACACAACATTAGAGTTTTTAAGCTCCAAAGTTCTCTGCGCTTCTAAACTTGAGAATATATTACGATAGTTTTGCCACATTGGATTTGGCAAAGATTCCCACCCATAATCATTAACAATTTCTTTTTGAATTTTTTGCAAATCTTCATAAGTAAAATTTTGCAACTCTGCTTTTGTATATACTGTTGAAATATTTATTACTTCACCAGCAATATACATTGATGTCGGGGCAGCAGGCGTCTTGCTAAATGCTACTGCTGCCGCCACGGCGGTGGCATTTTCATTTGCTACCCGATCTGCTTCCGCCTTGGCGGCTTCGCGTGCGATTCGAATCACCTCAGCCAATCGGGCTTGCTCGGCTCTTATTGCTGCCAACCTTGCTGCCTCCACTGATGGGTCTGGTGCAACTACTACTGGGGGTGTTACTGCTGGAGGCGTTACCTCAGCTGCCACAGGCCGAAATGTACGCAATGTTGGGTAAGCATTGCCTGCTAGTATTTCCCAAGTATTAACAAAATCCCAGCCAACATAAGTGGCTTGTTGCTGCATTTGGGTCGGGCTTTTGCCTATGCCTGTAGAGCCATTGCGTTATACACAAGTCAAAAACTCTTTATAAATCAATCACTTACAAGCGACACAAAATTGTAAGCGGGTGGGCAACACACGTTGACGGCGCTGGTGCCTTGATGGCACAGGGTTGCAGTTAAAGTGAAGTGGGCTGCCAGCGATGCGGCAACAATT
>JAYTRW010000427.1:0-3565 GCA_043745985.1 Methylotenera sp. | reverse complement strand
GCGATATTCGCGATACATTTGCACGTATGGCAATGAATGATGAGGAAACGGTAGCGTTAGCTGCTGGCGGCCATACTTTTGGTAAATCACACGGCGCGGGCGATACTGCGCATGTTGGTCGCGAGCCAGAAGGTGCTAACCTTGAAGACCAAGGGTTTGGTTGGATAAATAGTTTTGGCACGGGTAAAGGCGAACATACCATTACTAGCGGTATCGAAGGCGCTTGGACGACTAACCCAATTCAGTGGGATAACAACTACTTTGAAAACTTGTTTGGTTACGAGTGGGAGTTGACAAAAAGCCCAGCTGGCGCGCACCAATGGACGCCAAAAGATGCCGCCGCTAAAAACACAGTACCCGACGCACATGACCCAAGCAAACGCCATGCACCAATGATGACAACTGCCGATATGGCGATGCGCATGGACCCTGTTTACGAGAAAATCTCACGCGACTATATGGCTAACCCCGCTAAATTTGCAGACGCTTTTGCGAGGGCTTGGTACAAACTAACGCATCGTGATATGGGCCCAGCATCGCGCTACCTAGGTAACTTAGTGCCAAGTGAAGAATTAATTTGGCAAGACCCAATACCAAAAATGAATCATGTTTTGGTGGATGAAAAAGACGTTACAGATTTAAAAGCAAAAGTATTAGCTTCTGGCTTATCTATTTCAGAACTTGTAAGCACAGCGTGGGCTTCTGCCTCTACTTTCCGTGGTTCGGACAAACGCGGCGGGGCAAACGGGGCACGGATTGCACTAGCACCGCAAAAGGATTGGGAAGTAAACCAACCTGCTGCATTAGCCAAAGTGTTACAAAAATTAAAAGCTGTACAACAAACTTTTAATTCGACGCAACAAGATGGCAAGGCTATTTCACTAGCAGATTTAATTGTGCTTGGCGGCGCTGCGGGGATTGAAGCAGCAGCTATAAAAGCTGGCACCGCGATTAACGTACCATTTATACCTGGGCGCACCGATGCAACTCAAGCGCAAACCGATGTGGAGTCATTTGCAGTATTAGAACCCGTTGCAGATGGCTTTCGTAACTACCAAAAACATGGACATGGTGCGGCCGAAATGTTGTTAGATAAAGCGCAATTATTAACACTTTCTGCGCCTGAAATGACCGTACTCATTGGTGGCTTACGTGTTTTGGGTGCAAATTACGCGCAAAGCAACCACGGTGTGTTTACCAATACACCAGAAACCCTAAGCAATGACTTTTTTGTGAACTTGCTAGATATGCAAACCAAATGGCAAAAATCAGCAGTATCACCTAGTGTGTTAGAAGGTCGCGACAGAGCCACTCACCAAGTCAAATGGACAGGTACACTGGTCGATTTGGTGTTTGGCTCAAATTCACAATTGCGCGCTATTGCAGAGGTTTATGCCAGCAGCGATGCACAGCACACATTTGTGGTTGATTTCGTAAGTGCTTGGAATAAAGTGATGAATAACGACCGCTTTGATTTAGGTTAATTAAATCATCATAAAACCACAGGTGATATAGATTATCTCATTCACCCTTTAAGCCCGCACCATGCGGGCTTTTTTTTATTGCCAATCTATGTAAGTATTGCACTTCGGTTTGCGACTAATATTAGCAAGTAACAATTTAGGAAAAATCATGAAAATGTGGCAATGCGTAGTTTGCGGTTTGGTATATGAAGAAGAAAAAGGCTGGCCTGAAGATGGGATTGCACCTGGCACACGCTGGGAAGACGTACCTGCTGACTGGACATGCCCTGAGTGCGGCGTTTCTAAAGCAGAATTTGAAATGGTTGAATTTTAAATAGCGAACTGCTAGGGCAACAAATTAACCTGCACATTCACAAGCATCGTAGTCGCCATCAAGCCCAGCCCAGTAAAGCTGCCAGAAATTGGTGGAACCGATTCTGGATTGCGCGCAACGGCTACAGCAATATGGTGATTACCTGTGAGCTCTCCTGAAGTCGGGTCAAATCCTTTCCAACCAGTGCCGGGCAAATAGACTTCAGCCCATGCGTGGGTAGTCGCATTTCCAGCTTCAGTGGCTGGTGCATGCAGATAACCACTGACAAAGCGGCTCGCTAAGTCTAAACAGCGGCAAGCTTCAATGAAAAGCGTTGCATAATCTCGACAAGATCCGCTGCGCTGCGACAGCGTTTGCGAAGGTGACTGAACCCCCGCCTCTTCACGCATTTGGTAACGAAAATTTTGGCTAATGTTCTGATTTAAATGCATTAACAAGCTAAAAGTTTGCATGCCAAATAAGTTTTGTTGTTGCAACCATGCATTGACAACATTTTGGTCGTTATAAAAGCTGGCTTGTTGAAAAATAGCCAAATCCGCTTGTTCGTCTAATGCATAAGTAAATGGATATTGAGCCGCATAGCTTTCTAACATAAAGTCAAAAGGCGCTTGTTCGTAATGCTGAATTACCGCCTCACTGGCGATAGTGAGCCTATTTGAACGCTCTAAAAAATTGACAATCGCCAGCGAGTTATCGAACACATCACGCTGCCATTTAATATTGTAAGCGGGTGTGATTTCTAACTTTGAGGACTCAATGCGTACGTCATGCCCTTCTCTTGGGCGCAGTAAAAGCTTATGCTGATTCAACGTTACCTGAGATGGGAAGGTATATTCAGTCAGGTGTTTAATGCGTAATCTTTGCATGACTTTAGAATTGAATTACATTTAGTTTGGTGCCGCATCTAACATTTCAACACTCACCGACATGGCTTGCGGATAAAGCGCTGGGCCAAATTGGTTGAATATCGCCACATCGGCAGCGTCGCGCCCATAAGCTACGGTGACACGACCGCCTATAGGATATGGCTGCGTTGGGTCAAAGGTATACCAGCGCCCGCCTACATAAGCTTCAAACCAAGCATGAAAATCCATAGGCTGCAGCCCATGTAAGTAGCCGACAACCATGCGCGCGGGAATGCACAAGCCTCGACAAAGCGCGATGCCCAAATGCGCCAACTCGCGGCATACGCCCTCGCGCTGCTGATTAACCTCTACCGCAGATAGCTGAAAGTGCATGGAGTCTGAATTAAACTTAATATTGTCACGTATCCAAGCTACGATGGTCGCGACTTGATCATAGCCAGGCATCACGCCAGCCACGAGCTCCTGACCTAGGTCAATAAAGCGATCTGACTCACAATAGCGCGTAGGTAACAGGTAGGTAAGCACGTCATCAGGCAAATTTTGTACTTCATCAAAAGGAGCGCCCGCACAAACATCGATACTGTCTGCAGTCATAATGTCAGCTGATGTACGAATAGAGAATTCGCCCGGCGGCGCGATTAGCCGCTGGCAAAGATTGCCATAATTATCGGTGTACTCAACCACTGGTACGCTAGGGTTAAGCGTATATGACTCGCGCGCGACCCATTGATTTAAGCCACTGCGGGGCCTAAGCATCAGAATAAACGGGGTTGCAATGGCCACGTCAAAAGTAATATCACATCGAGTACGAAGCCACACAGTTGTTTTCCTTTTATGATTCACAGTATTTGGACAAAAGCATCCTGACGAAATCTACCTATTTGCAGCAACACTGCCCATAA
>JAYTRW010000426.1:0-1021 GCA_043745985.1 Methylotenera sp. | reverse complement strand
TGTATAATTCAACCCAACGGGTGAAAGTACAGACAATAACGAGTATGTAACCATCGTCTGGGAAAGGACCTATAAAGTCGACATTCAAGCATTCCATTGGTGTATATGTTGACGTGGTGAAGTGATGAGCATGGATTGGGATTTTCAGCATGCTCATTTTCTGACAACAGGGACAGTGATCAATGAAATATCGAATATGTTGTCGTTGGAATTCCCAAGTATCAAGAATGTCCTTGAAACGTTTCAGAGTACGTTCAAGTCCGAAATGGCCAACTGTAGAGTTGTGCATCATGCCAATTTTTAGTAGTCCACACCCTTTGTAAAAATAATGGATGCCTAGGATTCGACACTTGCAGCTCAGCCAAATACTGTCGATGATAAATCAGAGACGCCAATAGAAAAGGCACGACTTCTCTAAAGCTTTTAGGATAAAAATTCGAAAATCCAGGCAATACATCCTCCCACTCAGCAGTTGATAGACAGTCCTCGTTGTTGCACAAGAAATGAGCCGGTAAATTAGCGAAGGAGACGTCTGTCAAAGGAAGTCCAGATGCTGCGCGGCCACACACCTGGTCCCCTCCCTCCCCCTCAAGAATGTATCGTTATTGGACTGGCCCCAGACTCCATCCAGCCCTGAGATATATAGAAATAGCGGTTGGTCCGCCCGGTGTCCCACTCAGAAATGATGCTATACCCTTCCTGAAGGAATGGGTGCCGATCATCGATATGTCGATTCCCTGATTGAGCAGTACCTCTTTATTAGTAAGACACAAATTGCTCAACCATTTACTAAATCGACTCTCAGCGTCTCCTGCGAATATTGTCGTTTTGGAACCTTCTCTTTCGAAACCACGAGTAAATACGTACACTGCGAAACTTAATATTGGACATACTGTTGGCTCAATAGTATTCGCGTATACGTGCTTTGGCAACGCATTACGACCCTCTTTGTCACCCTTGTGGGAAGGAAACAAAATAAGCATGGAGTCATTCTCCCATGATATATGATTGTACATAAGTA
>JAYTRW010000425.1:0-1025 GCA_043745985.1 Methylotenera sp. | reverse complement strand
AGGTGGCACGGGTTTGGCAATTTTGTATCTTTACGTGAATCCACTCACCATGTGGTTAACTTTTGCAACATTTGTAGGGTATGCAGTTATTTATACGGTATTTCTCAAGCCAGCTACACCAATGAATATTGTTATCGGTGGCGCATCTGGTGCAATGCCACCAATACTAGGTTGGGCCGCTGTTAATAATACTGTTTCACCAGAATCATTAATTATGTTTTTGATTATATTCGCTTGGACGCCACCTCATTTCTGGGCACTAGCACTATATCGACGTGAAGAATACGCAAAAGTAGGTATGCCTATGCTACCAGTAACGCATGGTGAAGCATTTACCTTATTACATATTTTGCTATACACCATTATTCTGGTTGCGGTGTCACTTATGCCTTATGGGCTTGGCATGAGCGGGTTACTCTACTTAGTATCAGCAATTATTCTGAACGTGGTTTTTATGGCCTACGTGATTGGTCTTTATCGTAATTATTCTGATGACTTAGCTAAAAGAACATTTAAATACTCAATTATTTATTTAACACTGCTTTTTGCAGCTTTGTTGATAGATCACTATTGGATGTTTTAGCTGGAATTAATTAGATACAAATAAATATTTAAATACTCAAGTTGCTGTAAAAGCTAATTTTTTAGCTTGAGTATTGATGCAAATGGCTTTAACTCTAGCCCTCTCTCTCCATGCAAGTGCACAGCGTTAGTGCTGATGGACTAACGGATTAATGTCGTTAGTCCTAACGGGCTATTGTCGAAAAAATCCAATTTAGTAATATGTTGCTGTAATTAGAAGCAAGCTAAAACTAATTAGATGCTTTCACAAATTTGCTAACTATTGGATGAATCATGAAAACACGTCAACTTATACAATTGGGTTTATTAGCTGCTTTAACAAGCACTTCGCTAGCAGCCAACGCTACAGCCAACACATTCAACACTATCTACGGTACAAATTTCGGTACAGGTAGTAGTTACTCAACCACTTTCCTAGGTGATATCAACACTACTTTTTCTGC
>JAYTRW010000424.1:0-1030 GCA_043745985.1 Methylotenera sp. | reverse complement strand
AATTACCTCACGTGAGGCCAGCACAATTTCGCGCAAAAAGCATAGTAATGCCAAAATCACTGAAAACATAGAAGTGATAAACGCCAGCAACACGATATGCGGCATTTTAAAACCCGTCTCGACTGATATAAACAAAGTCGCAATAGAAACGCACACACATAAAGCCGCTAGTGTCGCCAAGCCAATTGCGCGTCTAAGCCATTTGGTGCGTTTAACTAAAATCTTAAACTCATGACTAAATTTTTCACGCTTATCGCGCGGCATATCATTTAACAATCGCGCACGGTCTATCGATCGGCCTAAACGACCAATCAACACGCCGAGAATAGAGCCTATACCCGTCAGTAAAAAAACAGGCGCCACTGCGTCGCGGATGGCCTCAGAAACGGCGTGAATATCGGTGATGTTGGCAATCATGATTATTGAGTTGGACTTTTCTAATGAGGGAAATATTGAATCAATCTACGCAGTGAAATTTAGCCCTAATTCACTAGCCCGTCAATTTACTTTAGTGCGTAACTTTTTCGTGTGTATATTGTGTATATAAAGTATAGCGACACAAACAACAAAGGAGCCGAAGCTCCTTTGTTGTTAATTGGGGTTTGCCACCAATTAGATAAACCTATTTAAATCTGGTCGGCGTGGAGAGATTCGAACTCCCGACATCCTGCTCCCAAAGCAGGCGCGCTACCAGGCTACGCTACACGCCGAAGGCTGGCACTATACTTAGAACAGCCGCTTCCGTCAAGGTCGTGGATTTAATTAATAGGGATTATGATTAGTCATCAACGAACCGACTAATTCAATCAAAGCATTTAACGGCAATCAAAACTAAGTCATGTTCCCATTAACGGTTAGAATTGAGCCCTCACACAAAGCGCTAGGCACACTCATTACAGTGGAATTCATTTACATTTTTGGCCGCTTAATATTTTAGGTAATTAGGGCGTTACGTAACTATGGTATCTTAGGAGATACGCATGGTTACTACGCTCAACACGGTTTTTAGTTGTTCTGCCAACTTTTTGAA
>JAYTRW010000423.1:0-1031 GCA_043745985.1 Methylotenera sp. | reverse complement strand
TCTACTCAAAAATCTTCAAGTGAAGATAAGTCTACGAATCATTCGGGGGTCTGTGGAAAGTGTTTATCACTTGCTGGCCTTGCCGCTGCCATTGGTTCGCAAACACATATCCTCAATATTGTTTCTGGACAATTTGAGCTATCGACAGTACTGCACCAGTCTGTCATTTCCGCACGCTTCTCCTCTTACCGTTCTCGCGCTCCACCTATACTCGCTTAGTACTTAAATCTTAATCCACACCTGTTAAGGCGTGGTTTTATTCATTTTTGCAACGACGAGGTTTACATGTTCAACCAAAAAATATTGGTGCGCGCCATTGCGCTTGCCTTCTTGCTGCCTGCTGCAGCAAAAGCAAATGATAGCAACGAATTAGAAGCACTACGCGCTGAAATTCAGCAAATGAAGCAGAGTTATGAGTCGCGTATTCAAACCTTGGAGACCCGTTTACAAACGACTGAAACAGTCGCAGGTAATGCGGATAAAAAGGCCGAGGAAGCCACCGTACAAGCCAGTGCTAGACCTACTGCTAGTAGTGCGCTTAACCCAGATATTTCTTTAATTCTCTCAGGTACTTATGCCAATCGTTCACAAGACTCCAATTACCATATCACCGGCTTTCAAGCGGGCGGTGAAATCGGGCCTGGTACCAAGGGCTTTAATTTAGGCGAGTCTGAATTAGGGGTTTATGCTAGTGTAGACCCTAATTTTTATGGCGGTCTCAACTTAGCCTTAGCGCCAGACAATTCCATAGGCGTGGAGGAAGCCTTTGTACAAACAACCACATTGCCATATGGCGTGACGCTCAAAGCTGGGCGATTCTTTTCTAGCATTGGCTATCTCAATGACCAGCATGCCCATACTTGGGATTTTGTAGACAATCCATTGGCTTATCAGGCTTTCTTGGGTAATCAATTTGGTGATGATGGGATACAGCTTAAATGGTTAGCACCAACCGATATGTTTCTGGAATTTGGCGCTGAATATGGCCGTGGTCGCATTGCTGGTACTGAAGGACGAGATAAAAATGGCGG
>JAYTRW010000422.1:0-1032 GCA_043745985.1 Methylotenera sp. | reverse complement strand
AGCTGATCTGGCAGTGACTTCCAACACAAAATATTCCAGTAGCTTTAGTTGTTGTTTTCTTAATCATCTACAATGACTTAGCTTCATTTAATAAGCTTGATATTTGTGCTTATCTACTACAGCCCCTAAAGTTTTGATGTGGCTTGTACATCGGCCATGGGTTTTGAACTAGGGATTTTAAATGAGACGTAAGCTAGTGGTTGCAAACCGAAAAATGAACGGCTCTTTATCCAGTAACAAATCCTTTTTAGAGGGCTTATTAGCTGGCACTCGTGATTATCCCCATGCAGATTACTCGGTGTGCATGCCACATCCCTATTTATTTCAAGCTGAGGCTTTGTTAAAGAACAGCCCCATCACTTGGGGCGGGCAGAATATGAGCCGCTATGAGTCTGGCGCTTATACAGGCTCGGTTTCGCCTGGCATGATAAAAGAGTTTGGCTGCGAATACGTGATTATCGGTCATTCAGAACGTCGTCAGCGCGGGCATGATACCGACCACTCAATTGGTGAGCGCTTTGAAGTAGCGACTAAAGTAGGCTTGAAGCCTATTTTTTGCATGGGCGAAACCTTAGAGGAATATGAAGAGGGCATTACCGACGTGGTAACTATTCGGCAGCTCAATGCGGTGATTGCAGCGATTGGTGTGAAAGGCTTAGCGGATGGTGTACTCGCCTACGAGCCTGTGTGGGCAATCGGCACTGGTAAGGCCGCTTCGCCAGAGCATGCGCAAAATATCCTAAGTTTTTTGCGTGGGCATATTGAGCTGTTAGATGCTGACATAGCCGAGAATATTCGCATTCTCTATGGCGGAAGCGTGAAAGCCGATAATGCTGCCAAGCTGCAAGTAATGCTTATGAAAACTAATACTTAGCACTTTTAAAAGAATTGCTAGCTGTTTGGCTAACTAATAGCTTGATCTCTTTATTAACTTGGTTTTTATAGCTTAATCATGACATGCCGCACGCTGCTGTAATCTTCAATGGCGTACATCGACATATCTTTACCATAGCCTGATTTTTTCATACCACC
>JAYTRW010000421.1:0-1034 GCA_043745985.1 Methylotenera sp. | reverse complement strand
AGCAAAATATACCTTGGCAAATCATCAATACCAATGAATTAAGTACGATACCTACCTCTATACTGGGCTACAGTGGCGTTGTCATTATGGGCGGTCCTATGAGTGTGAATGATGACTTGCCTTGGATTGCACCATTGCTAGATTTGATTCGTGAAGCAAAGGCCGCGGACATTCCGCTATTAGGACATTGCTTGGGTGGACAGTTGTTTAGTAAAGCTTTTGGTGGCGTTATCAGTGCAAATTCCATTAAAGAAATTGGCTGGGGCGAAGTGAGTGTGACGCCAAATGAGGCGGCTAAATATTGGTTTGGAGAAATTGAAAGCTTCAATAGCTTTCATTGGCATGGCGAAACGTTTAGCTTGCCAGAAGGCGCAACGCATGTGTTGGCAAGTATTCACTGCCAAAATCAAGCTTACTCTATAGGTAAACATTTGGCATTTCAAAGTCATATTGAAGTGACTGCAGAAATGGTCAAAAGCTGGTGTGAGTTTGGTGCGGATGAACTCGCAGAAGCTGCCGCAAGCCCAGCTGTACAACAAGCTGAAGCTATGCAGCAAAACTTGCCTGTTCATTGTTTCTTTCTGAATAAAGTCGCTAAGCAAGTCTATGGTCAGTGGATTAAAGGGCTAATGCACTGATAGCGATGCCCGTATGTTAAAATTGAGCAAGCTTATAAAAAAACCTACAAGAGAAAAGTATTATGTCGGGTAACACAATCGGAACTTTATTTACACTTACCTCATTTGGTGAGTCACATGGCGCGGCCATTGGTGGTGTGGTGGATGGCTGCCCTCCTGGCTTGGACTTATGTGCGGAAGATTTACAAATTGATTTAGATAGACGCAAACCTGGCACTTCGCGCCACGTCACACAACGCCAAGAGGCCGACAGTGTGGAAATATTATCAGGTGTGTTTGAAGGAAAAACCACAGGTGCGCCAATTGGTTTGTTGATTCGTAATACTGACCAACGTAGCCAAGATTACAGCAAAATTATGGACACATTCCGTCCAGGTCACGCCGATTATACTTACA
>JAYTRW010000420.1:0-29769 GCA_043745985.1 Methylotenera sp. | reverse complement strand
TTTTCGATCACGAAACCATGTGGCTGATAAGTTTTGAACTCACCATTCAAACTACCTTTATTAAAGGTAAAGGTAGTGGCTATAGTGCCATCTGCATTGAGTTTATAATTTTCAATAGCGTTGTAAGACTGCGTTTCTATCATGGTAGGAATGGCAGCAATGACATACCAATCCCCCATAAATTTTGGCAAATCTACTCTTGGCACTGTCGCAATTGGCGGCAATTTATTTGTCGCACAGGCAGATAAAATACTGGCTAGTATTGACATAATGAACACTCTTTTAAATTTAACTAAAAACATATTTTACTTAACTTTCCATTGGTTATTTAATTATATTAACGTAGTTTATAATTAATGGTATAGCCTTCTGGCGTAATGGATTTCAGTGCCAGCCACTCGTTATTTGCAGAATACCAAAGCTCAATTTTTAATTTGCTCTTACCATTCAAGCTAGCATCTAATTTGTAGTGATTGGCTTCTACCTTTTTGTTTTTGACATCAATTGTTTCAGTACCAAGGTTAGTGAACTTCGTGTCCAACCACTCCCCATTTTGTGGATTCAATAATTTTGCTTGTTGAATTATTTTCGGGTTCCAATAAGCAAATGTCATAGTGCAAACGGGTAATTTTTGTTTAACTTTGCCATCGTCTACACTGAACTCTTGACCAGATAACTTTGCTTTAATATTGCTTTCTACCTTGTTTTCTAAGGTGTGTGACTCCAAAGTGCTTAAGCAATCACCTTGCCATTGTTCAACAGCTCTATGATCATATTGATAAGCATTAACAAATAACACTTTGACATTAAATTTTGCAGTACTGGTCAGCTCATTAGATTCGCTGAGCTTAAATATATGCTGACCAATTTTACTTTTGTCCAAGTAAACATCAAAAGCCCATTCTTTGGCATTGATACCTCTAGAAAATAGACTTGTCACTAACAATGCACTGATAAATATAGGTTTAAACATAACTATGAAGACCTTTTACGAAACCAAGGAATGAACGCATTAGTGTTTTTAATATAGCTTACATAAGCGGGGCGGCGTTCTGCAATATCTTTTTCTAGTAATGCAACACCGCTCACTTTAAGTAATAGCAAGGTCATTAGAATTGGTCCAGCAATTGTCCACCATGCACAACCAGCCACAGCGATTAGATAAAAGCCCCACCAAACACAGCACTCGCCAAAGTAATTTGGGTGTCGACTGTAATGCCAAAGACCGGTATTAAGTACTTTGCCTTTATTGTTAGGATTGGCCTTGAATATACTTAATTGCCAATCTGCAATGGTTTCCCACACAAAACCAAGTGTAAACACAATGCCGCCTAAAACATCTAGCTTCGTTAAAAATAGTTTTGATTCAATGGCACCGAATAGTGGCATTGAAATAATCCAGGCAAGTACGGCTTGCAGACCAAAGATGATGTAAATACTTTTAAACCAAAAGTGAGGTTCATTATTTTGACGAATGGCTATATAGCGATGATCTTCATGTGGTCCCCAATTACGCCAAGTTAAATATACACAAAGTCTGATTGCCCACAAGCTGACTAAAAACAGCACTAAAAACATACGAGGTGTGTGGTCATTTAGTAATATGGCGTAGGTGTAGGCAGATAACATTAAGAATAAACTCCACATGCTATCCACATGGGTAACATTCTTTCTAGCTAAACTGACAAGCCAGCCAACTAGCGCTAGTAAACTAACGCTCATTAGGCCATTAAAATATATTTGCCACTGGTTCAATTGATTGAGCCTTTAAATGGTTTTATAGGGCTATAGACAAAGCCATCGAAGCGACTGGAAAGTAAGAGTAATAATGGCGTGATGATTGTCCAGCCAGTCGACAAGGCTATATAACTTGTTGCGCCGTGAAGCACTACTGCACCCAATTTTTCTGCACTTAAGTAAGCTAGCGGGGCACCGATCGCACCAAATATAATGCCGATTACATATTTACCGCGCATCCAGCGCAAACTTACATTTAGCGTGCTGGTGAAACCTAGCCAAAGCGCTAGAATCCAGACTGGCACAATGGCATTGCTCCAACCATTATTGACATAGCTAATATAGCCTAAAGAAAGCATAGATTGGTCATATGCGGCGCCAATGAGCAAAGCACACAACATCAAAATGACTTCATACTTTACATTTTTTGCTTGATATAGATGCCAACTCAACGCAAGTACGGTGACTATGACTCCTAACCAAGGCATACCTTTTGCTGCACCTATTACGCAAGCAAACCACGACAGTTGAAACAAAATGAAGTTAATAATTATCATGAGTGATTGGCCCTAAGCAGGGCGCTCAAATTGGTAGTGAGACACCCACCATTCTTGACCGTTTTTATAACCAAACAACTCTGCACAAGCCATATAGAATATGCGCCAGCGATTACGCCACTTAACGGCTTCATCAGCTCCGTAGGTTTCCTTTAAAATAGGCGTGATGGTGCTTTCATGCTTATCCATATTCACTAACCAAGCATTGGCCGTTTTTTCGTAATGTGTGCCATCCCAGCGCCAGCGCTTGTTTAGCTTTAATTTCTCTTGAAAATGTAAAGGCAAATCATCGCTAGGCATCATGCCGCCAGAGAAGAAAAACTGACTCATCCAATCGTCGTCACCTTGTACTTCAAAGGCATAGGGTGTTGAACGATGCACAAATATGTGCATAAAAAACTTGCCGCCTGGCACCAACCAATCATGCACTTTTCCATATAAAAGTTTGTGGTTACGCATGTGTTCAAACATCTCAACCGAGACTACACGGTCAAATGCTTTGTTTATCGAAAATGCACTCGGTGAGAAATTATTCATGTCACAAGTAATCACAGTAATATTTTTAAGTCCGCGTTGGGCGGCTGTCGCAGTAATATGCTCGCGCTGTGAGTTTGAATTAGAAACCGCTGTGATTTGGCTATTCGGGTAATGCGCAGCCATCCATAATGTCAGTGAGCCCCAGCCGCAGCCTAGCTCTAGAATTTGTTGACCATCTTTTAAGTCTGCGTGCTCACAACTTATCTGCAATGCATTGGCTTCTGCTTCATCTAACGTCGATGTCTCAGGTAACCAAAAGCAACTGCTGTACTTACGATGTTGTCCTAAACATAATTCAAAAAATTTTGTTGGCAGTTCGTAATGTTGTGCATTTGCAAGTTCTGGCACTAAGGCAATAGGGGCTATATTCATAGCGGCTATAAATTCAGATTCAATCTGCGCACCAGCTTCGCAATTATCCGCACGTATTTCTTTAAGACGAATTTCTGATAATTGCCTAATTCCTGCCCTGATTACGCTATCAGGAACTAAGCCTTTTTCAGCTAACTTAATGGCTAAACTTGTTATTTGCATTATTACCTTTGTAATTTTTAAATTGACGTTTAAAAAACTTAATTGCTTAAAGCGTTATATGTCTTTGATAAAACTTATCTTTAAATTAATTTATGGAAATTAATTTACGGATAGCCCGCTAATTTTCTTATGTGTGAGCTTAGCAAAAGTTCATGACTTACCTATGTAAACAGTATGTTATGTAAACAGAACGTTGTTCAACAACAATTGGACGTAGTTCAATTCAGTAGGTTCCTTGTTTTAAACAAACACATCTCATATACGAAGCATTCTAGTTTATAGATGCAATTAGTTTTAAATTGTTAGGTTGAGGAGTGGTTGATTTCACTTAATTTATCATTCCAAAATAACTTTTGCATCTAAGAGTTGTTTTCTAGCGTATATCTCTTTAGTGATCAAACTAATACCTTTCGATAGGTTACTGGTCATGTTTTTTTATTTAAAGGAGAATGTATGAACAACCAAACTCGCTTCAAAAAGCGGCTACTAGCGACAGTCGTATCCACTATTACGCTCGGAATGGGCTTTAGTTCATCAATTGCTCAAGCGGAAACTTATAGCAATAAGCTTCTTTTAACTGGTGGCGTATCTCAAGTTGAAGGTGCTGCAGGTGGCGGATTGACGCCGTGGGCTGTTATCGGCGGCTATGGTACAAACAATGAAATTGGCGGCAATGTACATTACACCTATGCTAAAACAAACGACTTTCAATTAGATACCTATGGTGTGACCTTAGGCTTTTATGATCGATTTGAGCTTTCAGTTGCGCAGCAATCATTCGATGTCAGCGACTTAAGAGGCAAGGTGAAAGCAGGGCTTGGGGCTGATGCGATTGGTCGTGATGAGGTTGAGCAAACTATTATCGGTGCAAAAGTTCGTGTTTTAGGTGAAGCTGTATTAGATGCAGATAACTGGATTCCTCAAGTGGCAGTAGGTGTGCAATATAAAAAGAATCATGATGGTGATTTTGTAACTGGCGGCGTGATAGGCGCTAAAAAAGACCATGGTGTGGATTTCTACGTAGCAGCTACTAAATTGTTGTTAGACAAAAATTTATTGTTAAACGGTACTGTCCGCATGACTAAAGCTAACCAGTTTGGCCTTTTAGGGTTTGGTGGGGATAGGCATGATAGTTACAGCCCTGAGCTTGAACTATCAGCCGCTTACTTAGTGGCTAAAAATGTTGCCATCGGTGCTGAGTATCGCACTAAGCCACACAACTTAGACAATACCGTTGGTGGTGCTGTTGACCTCAAAGAAGATGATGCATTTGATGTTTTTGTGGCTTATGCGCCATCTAAAAACATTTCACTCACTGTGGCTTACGTCAATTTAGGTAATATCGCGACGGTTAACGCGGTGGGCGCAAATTACGGTAAACAAGAGTCTGTGTACCTATCTGCTCAGGTTGGCTTCTAAATTAACGATTGAACAAGGAATGATGATGAATTTTAAAGTAAAAACGTTACTAGTCGCGCTATTTGCTAGTGCATCACTCATGCAAGTAATACCTGCAATGAGCGCAGAGAAAGCCGTAGCGCCTGTTGCTAGTCCAAACTTGGGTAATACACCTATGGAAGGCACTGAAACCTTTAAAGCCTTTGGCGGCAAAGAGGGTTTAGTTAAAATTATGGATGATTTTATGATTGGTTTAATTGCAGATCCGCGCACAAAACCATTTTTTGACAATCCGAAAAAAGACTTTATTAAGGCAATGTTGGTTGAACAAATGTGCGAGCTAATGAATGGAGGCTGTAAATACCCAGGCCGTGATATGACCACGGCACATGCAAATATGAAAGTAAATCGTGAGGCTTTTAATGCCCTTGTGGAGCAGTTTCAATTTGCAATGGATAAGCATAACGTGCCATTTGCTGCGCAAAACAAATTGTTAGCTAAGTTAGCACCTATGTACCGTGAAGTTGAGACAACTAATGGTGTGGCAGTTCCACCAACCACTTTATCGGCTCAATAGTCAATATTAAGGATTAAATTTGAAGCACGCTTACTGGTTATCTGTTATTTGACCAGTAAGCGTACTTTTTAACTGTAAGGATTCAAAATAATGAATGATATGTTGCGGAAGCCAATTGTTATTGCCAGGGAAGGGGGGGCTTATAAATCCAACATGTCCGCCTTCTTCAGTCACTTCTAATGTCACTGTATCTGATACGGATGATTGATCAGGTAAAGAATCGGCGGGAATAAAGGGGTCGTTCCTTGCGTTAAGCACTAAGGTTGGAATTTTTATATAAGGTAGCCAAGGCTTCGCAGCATTTTTAGCCCAATAGTCATCAGCATCGACAAACCCATGTAGTTTCGCTGTAACATAGGTATCAAACTCGCGAATGGTCAACGCAGATTTAATTTTTTCTTCATCTAGCAAGCTTGGAAATTGGCGTGCTTTTTCAAGGGCTTTTGGACGCATACTGTTAACAAACATAGGGGTATAAAGCAGGCGATTAAGCCCTTTATCTAATGCCTCTCCGCATGCGGCCAAGTCTGTTGGGGCTGAAATGGCCGCTGCCGATTGAATGATTCCAGCTGCATGTTCACCTGATTCACCCAGCCACTTCAGGAGTGCATTGCCACCTAATGAAACGCCAACTGCATAGACAGGTGCATTGCCCACAGTTTTTTTAACGCGAGATAATGCCATTTCTATATCAGCGCTATCTCCAGCAAAATATGCACGTGGTAAACGATTGTTTTCACCTGAGCAGCCACGAAAGTGAACCACCACGCCGTGCCAACCTTTTGCTTGCAAGTTAGCCATTAACGCTAAAGCATAATGGCTCTTTGAACTGCCTTCTAGGCCGTGGAATAGCACGACAGTTGGAGTGCTTTCACTATCGCTAGTTTTTACAACATTACTCTCGCTATCTAGCCAATCCACATCCATAAAGTCACCGTCATCTAACTCCCAGCGCTCACGACGATACTTAACTTGTTGTTTAGCCGTAAATACTGCAGGATAAATAGTTTGCAGGTGTCCGCTAGGCAGCCAAAACGGTGCTGAATATGCCTCCTCAGCAACACTTGGCGTTGCCATAAATCCAAATATCATCATAAAAACTAAGCTATATTTGTTCAAGGTGTTTGTTTGAGGTGTTATATTTGTGACTTAAGAACTAAGCGTTTCTGATAAATAGTAAGCAGCCATGGTCAGAACGAATCTCGCGATGTGCACTGCCTGCGTGGGCAAGATGATAGTCACCAATGCCGCATAAAATGTCTTCTAGCCAAACATCGCCTTCTAACACAAGAGCTTCTTCATCAAAATGATGTTCATGCGCTGGCAAGCAGCTATTCGCAGCCATTTTAACTAAAGCTGAGCGACTGTCAGACTCTTGCCTTAATATCTTAACTTGCACACCTTCTGCAATGGTTCGCCAGTCGCCTTGGTCGGCAAACATAAAGCGATGGCTAGTTTCAGAAGTCTTAATTCTATTGAGTAAGGTTTCTTTCATTCTATTTGCCACTTCAGGCGCAGGAATAGTTGGAAGTAGGCTTGATGCTACTACGCCAGCAATCGTCATATCCAATGCCTCTAAAAAATTTAAGTCTTTGTCTTTAGCCATAATTAGGCCTCCTGATGCGATAGCGCGTCTTTTAGCGACGCCTGTGCACGTTTAATATGGGATTTAACAGAACCCAATGGTAAGTCGGTCTGTTCAGAAATTTCTTGATGTGTATAACCTTTAAAAAAAGCGAGCGCAATTAACTGCCTTTGAATGGCGGTAAGCTTTGCCATAGCAATATGTAATGCAGATTCTCTTTCTAAAGTCAGCATTTTTTCAAGCGTAGGACATGAAAATTCAGACTCTACAATTAACTCGCTAGGTTCGGGATGTGATTCGGCTTCGTCTAACTTGCGTAATGCATCTAATGCACGTGATCGACAAATGAGCATTAGCCACGCCATAGGCACGCCTCTGCTAATATCAAACCTTACGGCTTGATGCCAAACCTGCCAGTAAGTGTCGCCCACCACATCTTCAGCTAAGTCATGGCGACGAGTGATTTTAAGCGCTAAGCCATAGACTTTAGATAGTGTCATGTCATAAAAAGCTTCAAGAGATGATTCATCTCTTTTCGCCATTCTGCCAATGAGCGCGAGCAAATCCGATGGCGGCGAAAGGTCGTGCAGATGCGTAGGTGTAACGTACATAAGTTCAACCATAGTATTTTTTATCAAATTAACTATCATATGAAGCATTACGCAACACTGTAGTTTTTGGATGCAATCTTTAATAAAATTGCATCTATTTTTTTAAGACTGGTTTTTAAGGCTGGTTTTTAAGACTAGTTAAGTTGTTTCCATACTTTACGATAAGCAGCTAGCAATTGTTGATGCATTTTGCTGGCTTCCATATTGGCGCCTAAGTTTTCTAAGCCAAAGTATTGTTCTTCTTGACTCACTAAGCGCTGTGCTTGTGTCAAGGTTTCTTTGCCATACATAAGCGCTAAGTTTTCTTCAAATAAAGCCGTGTCGCCACTCTCTAATTCATCTTCAATCTGTACTAAGTTGGCAATGCAGCGGTAAACTTTGGCGCGTGCAGTTGGAAGCTCGTTGAATTGGGCAATCCAAGCGCAGCCATCCAAGATATTGTCTGTGTCGCCTGAGGCTAAAGCGGCTAAGGTTTTAAGTTCACCTGCGCGCAAATCTACCCAAGTTGTGCCAGCATCGGCGCATAGACCAATTAAGGTGGTCACAGGTAACTCATCTGCTAAATCTAAATCCAGTAGCGTTTCTAGTAACTCTGCTGATTCTTCTTGTTTTAAATCTTGCAGTCGCAATGCGAAAGGGCGCACTAAATTCCCTACTGTATTGTTTTCCCATTCCAACTCTTCAACTGGGTAGATTTCACTCATGCCAGGCACGAAAATACGGCAAGCATAGACGCCTAAATGCATAAAGTCGGCAATGTACATATCATGCCCGCTGTTGTGGATACTGTTAACGCACCAGTTGTAGTCTTCTTCCGTGGTGGTGCCGAAGTTCCAATCGACAAATTCGTAATCTGGCGTGCTGCGTAAGAAATCCCAGCTAATCACACCACTAGAATCCACAAAATGGATTTCTAAGTTTTGTGAGTCAGCAATTTCTTCCATATCAAAACCTGGTGCGACAAAGCCTTTTAAGCTACCAAGCGCGCGGCCTTGCAATAGCTCGGTCAGTGCACGTTCAAGCGCCACTTCAAAGCGCGGGTGTGCGCCAAAGCTAGCAAAACATCCTTGGTCTTCAGGGTGTAGCAAGGTGACGTTCATGACTGGATATTGTCCGCCCAACGAAGCATCTTTCACTAAGATGCCGTAACCCGCATCACGTAAGCCTTTAATGCCCGCAGCGATACGTGGATAGCGGTTAATCACGGCCTCTGGTACATCTGGTAAGCAGATACCTTCACAAATGATTTTGTATTTAATATCGCGTTCAAATATCTCGGCAAGTGCTTGCGTGCGAGCTTCCATTAAAGTGTTACCAGCGCTCATACCGTTACTTACATATAGATTGCCGATTAGGTTGACTGGAAAGTATACGGTTTTGTCGTCACGCAGACGTTTGTAAGGAATGGCACAAATGCCACGCTCTTTATTACCTGAGTTTAAATCGATTAGTTGGCTGGCAATTGCTGTGCCTTCTGGATTATAGAATTTTTGCAGCTCAGGTGTGAGCAAGTCAGCAGGCCATTTATCGCCAGACTTACCTTTACTCAAGGGAAACCATTGCTCATTTGGGTAATGTACAAACTCTTTATTAGCGATGGTTTCGCCTAAGTAAAAGTGTGTCCAAAAGTAGTTGGTACTTAAGCGCTCAAAATATTCACCCAATGCACTTGCACGAGCCGCTAATTGAGATGCGCCTTTACCGTTAGTAAATAAGCGTGTGCAATCTCGGTCAATTACGTGCACAGACCAAATACCTTCAATTTCATTCAACCATGATTTTTCTTCCACTTGAATGCCTAGTGCTTCTAGCTTGCCTTGTAGTGTGCGGATGGATGACTCTAGTGAGGCATCCTTGCTAGGGATAAAGGTTTCGGTGGTAGTTGAGTTGGCAGTCATTTTGAAGGCTCTTAGCTAAAAGCCTACAGAATATCATGCGGAGCTAAAACAGCGAAAATAAGCCGATAAATTGACTACTTTTTATTGATTCTATCTGGCGATAATGCGCGTCTATATTCTTCAAGTTTTGCTTCATAATTTTCTGCGTCACCAAAGTTTAAAAACCGAGAGTAACGTGCATGTGTACTTAATACCTTTCTTGCATGCTTAATCGGGCAAAAGTATTGCTCTGTTCTGGCGATAATCTCGCTGATATAGGCCACCATGCCAGTGCCATAGGCACAGTAAGTGCAATGGAATTTTTCGATAAAGTTTAAATAACTTAAATGTTGGCGGTCAAAAATAATGTAGTCGCCACGTTTTACTTTTTTTATGCCATAAATTGGAAAACAAGTGGCTTGGTAAAAACTAACAAAAAGGTCGGTGACGAGCAGAGGAACAATCATCGAATAAATAATAGGCCCAGTAAGCAGGTTTTGTGGTCGGTCTGTAATTAACCAGTGAAAGAAGTTTCTTTTTAGTTTGCGGTGTGTTGCTTTAATGGATTGTTCAAACTCAACGCGCTTACCTTTTATTTGAAAAAACATCGTTGACTGCTGTTCACTTAAGGCTGTGCGTAGCTCATCTTCTAGTACATTCATCTGATTAAGTAACTGTTGGACGCGCTCATTCATATTTATTTCGATCTACATAATTTTAGTTAACTTAGTATACGGCATGTAGTGGGGAGTGGAATTTTGGTGTTATTTATTCTGTGATTGGTTAAGAGTCAATGGGCGTAACAAGTTTAAGATGGAGATTAACTGCTGAAGATTTACAAAAAACTTGAGTGTTTTTTAAAAGAATTTAGCAACAGTTAATCGTTTCCATGTTAAATAAAAATCTACTATTTATTTGCGACTGCCAAATCGTTGATATAACATCGGTAACAGAATCAACGTTAAGATAGTGCTGGTGATTAATCCGCCAATGACTACTATCGCTAAAGGTTTTTGAATTTCTGAACCTGGTCCGCTGGCGAATAATAATGGCACTAAGCCAAAAGCGGCGATACTCGCGGTCATTAGCACTGGTCGTAATCTACGTTTTGCGCCTTCCATCACTACATCAACTAAAGGTAAACCTTCGTCTTCTAGTTGATTGAAATAGCTCATCATCACTACACCATTAAGTACGGCAATGCCTAGCAATGCAATAAATCCCACTGAAGCTGGTACAGATAAATACTCACCTGAAATCCATAGTGCGAATACGCCACCAATCATAGCAAATGGAATGTTGGCTAAAATAAGCACCGTTTGGCGAATAGAGTGAAAAGTTGAGAATAGCAAAATAAAGATCATCAAGATGGCGATAGGAATAACAATAGAAAGCCGTTGTGCCGCGCGTTGTTGATTTTCAAACTGGCCGCCAAATTGAATACGGTAACCTGACTCTAACTTAACTTGGCTAGTGATTTTTTGTTTAGCTTCCTCAACAAAGCTTACTAGATCGCGACCTTTCACATTACTCGTGACAACGATCATACGGCTTGCGCGTTCTCGATCAATTTTCACGGGTCCTTCTACACGTTGTAAATTAGCCAAAGTTGCAAGTGGCACGCTGACGCCCTCACTTGAGGTGATACGAATGTTAGCAAAGTCGGCAGGCGAGAGTCGTAAGCCCTCTGCGCCTTTAATAATCAGCGGTATGCGGCGCTCAGCTTCTTGCACAACTCCCATTTGCAAGCCTTCAACTTGAACTCGAAGGGCATCTTGGATATGTGTAATATCAAAACCTAATCTACCAGCTTTTTCGCGGTCGATATTGACCGATAAGTATTGCACACCATTATTTTCTGGCGTGTAAACATCTTGCGCACCTTGAATACTTTCTAGTATCGATTTGATTTTCTCGGCTTTTTCTCCCAGTACTTTTAAGTCCGCACCATATAACTTAATGGCTAAGTCGCCTCTAACGCCTAATATCATCTCATTCACACGCATATCAATGGGCTGTGTAAAGCTGTAATCTATGCCCGCAAAATTTGCCATGACTTTGCGCAAACTATCGATAATGTCATCTTTATTTTGTGTGCGCCATTGATCACGCGGTTTTAAAATCAAAAAATTATCGGTTTGATTTAATCCCATTGGGTCTAAACCCAGTTCATCAGAACCTACTCGTGATACTACTTGAGCAACTTCTGGTACATCCTTTAAAATAGCCTTTTGTATGGCACCATCAATCGCAACGCTTTGGTTTAAGGTAATGGAAGGCAGTTTTTCTGTTCCCATGATAATGTCACCTTCATCCATGGTTGGCATAAAGGTTTTACCAATTTGCGTATAAATGAGCGCAGTCAAAATCATAAAGATTATAGCAATCAGCATCACAAGTTTACTTCGCTTCAACGCCATCTTTAAAACTGGCGTGTAAGCTCGTAAAGCTTGACGCACTAACCAAGGCTCTGCATGATGTTTTTTGGTAATCAACATCGCGGCAAATACAGGAATAATTGTCAGCGACAATAGTAACGATGCTGCCAAGGCAAATACAATAGTGAGTGCTACAGGCGCAAACAGCTTGCCTTCTAAGCCTTGTAAAGTGAGTAATGGCAAAAATACGACAATAATAATCACAATGCCTGAGATGACAGGCGTACTAACCTCTTTGACTGCTTGTAAAATCAGGGCAACCTTATTGTTCTTTCCATCGTAATGAGCAAGTTTAGATTCTATATTTTCAACCACGACAACGGCTGCATCTACCAGCATACCAATAGCAATCGTCAGCCCACCTAGACTCATTAAATTAGCGCTTACGCCAAAGTAGCGCATCAACATAAACGTCACTAATGCAGAAAGAGGCAATACTAAAGCCACGGTAATTGCCGCGCGAATATTACCCAAAAATAACATGAGTAAAATCAGCACCAGCACAATGGCTTCCAACATGGCTTTAGAAACGCCATGAATTGCTTTATCGACTAAATTACCACGATTATAAAATACATTAAGTTTTACACCTGGGGGCAAAGTAGGCTCAATTTCAGCTAGTTTAATTTTAACACCTTCAACTAACTTTTGTGCATTTGCACCACGCAAACCCAGCACTAGGCCTTCGACCACTTCATCTTGTCCGTTGTGGCTTACAGCACCATTACGTGTGAGGTTACTAATGTTCACACTAGCAATATCTTTAACTCTAACTACAAGGTTAGCATCAGCTTTCACTACGGTATTTGAAATATCGCTCAGTGCATTGATACGTCCCTCGCTGCGTACAATAATAGCTTCCTCACCTTGACTGAGTCGTCCAGCACCATCGTTGCGGTTATTACGCACTAGTGCCGTTTGTAAGCTATCTAAAGTAATGCCACGTGCTTGCATCGCGTTTAAATCAGGTACTATTTCAAAGGTTTTAACTTTCCCACCCAGTGAATTTACATCTGCTACACCTTCTAAGCTTCTTAGTTGAGGTCTAATCACCCAGTCTAATAGGCTGCGATGCTCGGTTAAGCTTAAACCACCACCTTCTACAGTAAACATCAACATTTCACCCAGCGGCGTAGTCATAGGCGCAATTCCACCTGTGGCATCGCTCGGTAGGTCGCCACGCACAGCATTAATGCGCTCTGCTACTTGGTTACGCGCCCAATATATATCGGTGCCATCAGCAAAATCGATTGTAATATCGGTAAGCCCATATTTAGCTACCGAGCGCAACATGCTTTGATTAGGCAAGCCTAGCATTTCAATTTCAAGCGGCGCAGTAATACGTGCTTCGACCTCTTCAGGCGTTAACCCAGGTGATTTCATAATGATTTTTACCTGCGTACTTGAGACGTCAGGAAATGCATCAATCGACAGTTCTTTTGCTGCATATAGCCCGCCGAATAAAATACAGGCGGTGAATATGAAAATAAGTAGGGGGTTTTTAAGCGAAATTTCAATCAGTCTATTCATGATTACTCTCCACCCAAGCCTTGCCAACTAGCTTTAATGGCAGCTGTACCACTGATCACAATTTTTTCTGTGCCGTTAAATTCACCAGTAATGCTAGTCACTCCACCTTGAGTATTTAGCACTTTGACCTCACGCACTTCAAAGCCTGTGCCTGTTTGCACGAACACCACTACGCGTGATTGATGATTCACCAACGCGCTTGTTGGTACTTTAAAGCTATTCACGTTTGCACCAGTAGCAGATGAAATGATGACATCCACCATTTGGCTGGGAAATAATTGATCAACGCCATTACGTACTTCAACACGAACAATCGCAGTTTGATCTTGCGTACGCATGCTGGGCAGTATTGTAATCACTGTGCCAGAGGCATCTAGGTCTTTAATGGTAATTAACGCACCTTTTTGAACATGATTCTTTTTAAGATCAGTGAGCGGCACATGCGCCTCAACCCAAAGTGGGCTTAATTGTGCAATTCTCAACAATGGCGTTACTGCCTCAATGCGCTGCCCCTGTGTGACCATTTGCTCTAGTACTACGCCAGTAATTGGCGCAATTAACGCAACGCCATTCTGATAGCGACCACTTTTTTCAAGTTGATTAATCGAGTCATCTCCCATGCCAGAGAGCTTAAGTAATTGACGGTGCTCATTCATCTGCGCGGCAGTCTCAAGGTGACTATTTTGTGATGTTTGCAGGCGTTTTTCGGCAATAATGCCATCTTTAAATAATACTTCATCGCGGTCTAGTGATTGTTTAGCCAAACGTCTTTGCGTATTACTTTGTAGATATTCTCGCTGCATACTAATGAGTTCTGGGCTAACAATATGTGCCAGTACTTGGCCTTTTCTAACCGTTTGACCTGCCGTTACCTGTAACTGATCAACCAAACCTGCATAAGCACTGCTTACTATACGAATTTGGTTGACTGGCACGACGACTTCCGCAGGGTAAACTTGACCTGAAGAGTTGGTTTCCGCTTGTAATTTTACGGTTTTAACATTCAAGTTTTTTTGTTGTATCGCTGTCATTTTCACAGCATCTGCAGCGATTGTTTGGCCGCAATAAAGTACTAAAAAAGTGAAATATAGCGTGAATTTCATGGTAACTCTCCTACTGCTTGATTAAAGCGCGCAGTATTCCAAAGTTGTTGAATTTGTTGGTTTTTTAGGCTTCTGTCTGCATTTAATGCTTGTGCTTGCACACGCATTAAATCGCTTAAATCTAGCTCACCTAGTTGAAAGGCTTTGCGAGTGACATTTAAACTTTGATGTGCGATGCTATTTTGTTTTGTTAGCACTGCTAGCTGAGTAACACCAATTTCGAAATTATGTTCAGCCTCATGCATGGCTGCGGCAAGTAATTGTTTTAATTGACTTAGGTTAACCTGTTGCTCCGCACGTTGCATTTCCGCAGCTGCTAATAAAGGCGCGTTGCGCGATTCTGTCTGTAATGGAATACGCAAAGTGATGCCTAAACTATTATTAAATCGCGAGTCAGAGGCGCCGCGTAAACTACGCGTTCCGATGATAACGGTTGGGTTGTCGCGGGACTCAATTTTAGTTAAATTGCTACGCTGTTCACTTAGCGCGATTTTATCGTTAGCCTCAACCAAGGCTGGGTGTGTTTGGTCTAAGTCATTTTTGTCGGATTTCATTTCCGTAAACTCAGCAGGAATCACTTTCAAACCTGTTAAATTGATATAGCGGAACTTAGCATGCTGAATTTCGGCCTCTGCATAAATTTTTTCAGATTCAGCTTGTAAGGTTTCAGTCTGAGAGACTAGTAAATCTTTTTGCGCCATATCACCAAGTTTTACGCGTTTTTCAATATCTCGCTGTAATTGGCTTGCAGCTTCATATTTATTGTTGGCAATATCAGCCAAACCTTGCATTAGCTTAATCTCCCACAGCGCGTCTCGCACCATGCCAGCTAATTGCAATCGTATATTTTGTGTATGGCTATTTAGGTTTTGTAACGAAACATTTGCAATCGCCTCGCGCGCTTTTCGCTGGCCGCTTAACCAAATTGGCAGTTCAACGCCAAGCTCCCATTCGCTTTCACCATTACGGCTTAATAATTGGTCATTTTGATTGCGCAGCATTATGCTGGGCGCAGCAGGTAATAAGCCTTTAGCATGTGTTTGACGCGCTTCAAGCTCTAGCTTTTTAGCGTTTAGTAATTGGCTATTGGGATAATTTGGTAGAGATTTCTCTACCAAATTATGTAGGGTAAGGGTGTTATCTGAGGTCAATGTATCCTCATGCTGCATCTCTTCAGCGCGTGATAAAGCGCTATTAAAGAGACAGGATAAAAACAATGCCCACACCAAGTAATGTGGTTTAAACATAAAAACTCCTAATTAAATCGATTGGTTAAAAAACCAAAAAAGTAGCAAGCTGTTAAAACAGCTTGGGCGATTTAATTAGTAAGGTGGCGCGCGGGGGCTTTGAAGCGAGTAGGGTGTGTGACGGTACTTAGGGGCTTGCAGAAAGCTAGGTTTTAATGGGCTTGATTTATTAAATACGATTAAAATAATAGTGAATAAAACAGCCAACATTGCAAGGTTGTCTGCAATATCATCAGCTTTTGATATTTTAATGCCGTTTGCAACAGTCACAATTGCACCAATGCTAGGTTGATCGCTTAACTGTGTATTGGCAATAACTGGATTATTACTTGGTGCGCTAACTTCGCTGGAATGAATGTGAAAACCATGTTCTTTAGAGTCGTCCAAGCCATATGCGTGAGCGTGTATAAATGGTGCAAAAAATTGCAACATGACTAAACACAGCATTAAAAAGTTTTTACTAAGCTTGAGCATTGTGTGAATATTATACTGGTTAAATCGAAATCTCAAATTTGAACTTATTATTTTCAAGTATTCTTACTCGGCATAGCCAGATATAGCGCTTCAACTTTATCACGTGCCCATGGCGTTCTGCGTAAGAATTTCAGGCTGGATTGTATGCTAGGATCATTGCTGAAACAATTGACAGCAATGCGTTCTGCTAAGCCATTCCAGCCATAATGGTTTACTAAGTCCGTCACTATTTGTTCTAGTTTAATACCATGCAACGGGTTGTTGTGTTGAGTAGGCGTAGTGGTAGTCATATTATAAAAAACGATCCAGAAGTTTTCTACTCGCTTTGTCTAATTGATCTATTTCTGAAATTAAAAAATCAATGCCATAGCTATCTGAAATAAGCAGGCTAGTGGATGTTAATCGGCGAATATGATCTTCAGATTTCAAGGTGAGTGTTGCTTCGCCGCGATTAGTCATCAGCTGCCAAGTGCTAGGCGTGGCAAAGCTAGAGACGTGTATGATGCGATGAATTTCGGGCATGAATTCTCTTTGCGTCAATTCCTCTGCAATAAGTACACGAACATCTTCTGGCAAGTCTGATAGCTGATTAATCCAAGCCAGTTCATGACCTTCACGATTGAGCAATGAGAGTCCTTTATCAGCCGCTGAGATTGGAAATGCGCGTACAGGATATACGCCGTTGTGAACCTCATTGTTACGCGTGGTGAGTTGCAGTTGTCCTGCGGGATTGCGTATCAGTTTGAAGTCTTCTAAAGTTTGTTTCATGATTATGTGTTCATTTCTTTGCTGGCAATTTCATCATCAGCACTTAAGTCATCTAAATCAGTATCCACATTTCTAGCTTGCGCTTGGTAAAGACGGTAATACGCACCTTCTTTTGCCATCAACTCATCATGGCTGCCAATTTCAACCACTTCCCCTTGGTCTAACACGACTAAGCGATTGGCTTTGTGCAAGGTAGAAAGGCGATGCGCAATGGCGATAGTTGTACGTCCCTGAACCAAATTATCTAGAGCCTTTTGAATTTCTTTTTCAGTTTCCGTATCTACTGAAGCTGTGGCTTCGTCCAATATCAAAATATGCGGATCGATGAGTAATGCACGTGCAATCGAAATGCGTTGGCGTTCGCCACCAGATAAGCCATGACCACGTTCTCCAACTAGTGAGTCATAACCATGCGGCAGCCGTAAAATAAACTCATGCGCATGCGCCGCGCGCGCTGCAGCGACGATTTCAGCGCGACTTGCATCAGGTTTACCGTAAGCAATATTGTCTGCAATACTGCCAAAAAATAAGAAAGGATCTTGTAATACCAGCCCAATATTACGTCTATATTCAGAAATAGGCAGCGAGCGAATATTGACACCATCTAGGCTGATTGAGCCACTAGAAACATCATAAAAACGGCACATGAGATTGACCAGCGTACTTTTGCCAGAGCCGCTGTGACCAACCAAGCCTATCATTTCACCAGGTTGAATCGTCAGGTTGATATTTTTAATCACAGCACGATTGCCGTAACGAAAGCCTGCATTAGTAATTTCAATTTTGCCTGTGACTTTATCTAAATGTACGGGATTGATCGCTTCTGGAACACTAGAAACATGATCTAGAATATCAAAAATACGCTTAGCGCCAGAGGCAGCTTTTTGCGTGACTGAAACAATACGGCTCATGGAATCTAAGCGAGTGTAAAAGCGACTGATATAAGCCAGAAAAGCGGTTAATACGCCCACGCTGATTTCGTTGCGGGATACTTGCCAAATGCCAAACGCCCAGACTAATAGTAAGCCGATTTCGGTTAGCAAGGTCACGCTGGGTGAGAATAGCGACCAGATTTTATTGATGCGGTCATTCACTATCAAGTTCTGCTGGTTGGCCTCACGGAAGCGCGTGGCTTCACGATTTTCTTGTGCAAAAGCCTTCACCACTCGAATTCCAGGTATCGTATCTGCCAACACATTGCTTACTTGTGACCATACTCGGTCAATTTTCTCAAAGCCTGTACGCAGACGGTCGCGCACTAGGTGAATCATCCAGGCAATGATAGGAAGTGGGAGCAAGGTGATAAGTGCTAGCTTGGCATTGATGGAAATTAAAATCGCTGCCGTCATGATGATCATCAGTACATCGGTAGCGAAGTCGAGTAAATGTAAGGATAAAAATACACAGATTCGGTCGGACTCAGAGCCGATACGCGCCATTAAATCACCAGTACGTTTGCCACCAAAGTATTGTAGCGAAAGTCTAAGTAGGTGTTCGTAGGTGATGGTTCTAAGGTCGGCGCCAATACGTTCGCTCACTAGAGCTAGAATGTAAGTGCGCGCCCAGCCTAGGCTCCAAGCCAATAATGCCGAGCCTAACAAGCCGGCAAGTAGCAAGGAAACCATGTTTTTATCAATAGGCACGCCATTCTGATAAGGAATTAATACCTTATCCATCAGTGGGATGGTTAAGTAGGGCGGCACCAAAGTTGCAGCTGTTGACGCTAGCATCAGCAAAAATCCCGCAAGCAGTTGCCATTGGTAAGGTTTTGCAAAACGCCACAATCTAAATAGCGTCCAAGTCGAAGGCGGTGCGTCTAAAGTACGACTACACTGTGGACATTCATCCTGATCAGCTGTCATAGGAAACTGACACTTTGGGCACGGTTCTGTTGACTCTATGCTGATAGCCTGCCCAGTCATAAGGCTGTTGATTTGTTGCGCAAACTGCTTAACAAAACGTAAAGCTGCGGTATTGTTTTCTAGAGTTAAAAACCAGTATGCTATCCGTTTTCCTTGCTCAAATAGCTCGATTTTTCCTATGCCAGCATGGTCGCGATACTCGAGCTTTAAATTTACGCCATATTGAAACTCTGCCGTTTGCGCTATGCTTTCCAGCGTTTGCGGCTCAATATGAAGTAAACGTTGATTGGTAATGACCAACAAACTTGTTTTAAAATAAAGCTTGTTATCCAAGTTGATTTCCAGCCAGCCATGCATCGTTTCAGCACTCATTAATCGTGCCGACACGTTTGCTTGCCAATCATCAGATAGTGGCTTTAAGGCGGAGTTTAAATGTTGTATTTGCTTGTTCACGGCTGTTGAGTTTACTACAATCATACAAGCTTACAAATAAATATAAATCGTTTAATGTCAGCTTTCTGTCAGCTAATTGCGATAAAATCAGACGGTTTAATTTTAATATTATTAATCTGGATAGATTGATGCAATTTCTCAAAATATTACCTCTGCACGGCCCAAATATATGGACGTATCGTCCAGTGCTAGAGGTATGGCTAGATATTGGTGGGTTAGAAGACTCACCATCCAATACCATCCCAGGTTTTTATGAACGTTTGAGTTCATGGCTTCCTTCGCTAATTGAACATCGTTGCGGCATAGGTGAGCGCGGTGGATTTTTATTGCGCGTAAAAGAAGGCACTTGGGCTGGCCACATACTAGAGCACGTAACGCTTGAGTTGCAAACCTTGGCAGGCATGCAGGGCGGCTTTGGTAAAGCGCGCAGTACCTCAGTGCGAGGTGTCTACAAAGTTGTTGTGCGTTCACGTAATGAAAAAGTCAGTCGGGCAGCATTAAGCGCAGGGCGCGACTTGATTATGGCCGCTATAGAGAATAAGCCATTTGATGTGGCTGCAACCGTCGCAACATTGCGCGAACTGGTAGATGACTATTGCTTAGGCCCTAGCACCGCTTGCATTGTAGATGCAGCTACAGAGTTACGCATTCCCTCTATCCGTTTGACTGAAGGCAATTTGGTGCAGCTTGGTTATGGCTCAGCTCAACATCGTGTTTGGACCGCTGAAACGGATATGACCAGTGCGATTGCTGAAGGTATTTCACGTGATAAAGATTTAACTAAGCAACTGTTACAAAATTGCGGCGTACCAGTACCTGAAGGCCGCATTGTAGAAAGCCCAGAAGATGCTTGGGAAGCAGCTGAAGATATAGGCTTACCCGTTGTTGTTAAACCAAGTGATGGTAATCATGGCCGTGGCGTATCTACCGAACTGATGACGCGCGTTGACGTTGAAGCCGCATTCAAACTTGCTGACGAAGAGGGTAGCGAGGTGATAGTCGAGCGATTTATACGTGGTAATGAGCATCGACTGCTAGTTGTCGGTGGAAAATTAGCTGCTGCAGCTCGAGGTGAATCCGTTTCAGTGATTGGTGATGGCGTGTCTACGATTCGCCAGTTAATTGACCTGCAAGTCAATACAGACCCTAGAAGGGGTGAGGCCGAAGAGTTTCCATTGGAACCGCTGCTGATTGATAAAACGCCATCTGTTGTTTTCGAAATCAATCGGCAAGGGCATACACCTGATTCAATTTTGTCAAAAAATGTTTCTATCATTGTTCAACGTAATGGCAATGTTGCTATCGACGTGACAGATTTAGTTCACCCAGAAGTTACCGCCGTAGCTGTCTTGGCCGCACGAATTGTTGGCCTTGATATTGCAGGTATTGATATGGTTGCGGAAGATATTTCTCGCCCGCTAGCCGAGCAAGGTGCAGCGATTGTTGAAGTGAATGCAGGGCCAGGTTTGTTAATGCATCTTAAACCTGCGCAAGGCGAAGCGCGCCCAGTAGGTAAAGCGATTGTTGAAAGCTTATTTAGTAGTGAATACTCTGGCCGAATTCCACTGGTAGGTATCGCAGGTACTCACAGAAAGTCGCAAGTTGCCCAAATTGTGGCAAGCTTAATTCAGCTCAGTGGTTTACATACTGGGCTAGCTTGTGCGGATGGTTTATATGTAGATGAGCGTCAGTTAGATAAAAAGGATTGCGCTAATTGGACTGCGGCTCAAAAACTACTCATGAATCGTAAAGTGCAAGCTGCGGTGATTGAGAGTAGCGCCTCTACCATTTTGGGTGAAGGCTTGGGCTATGACCGTTGCCAAGTGGGTGTTATTACTAATATTGAGCCAGAGAAACACTTCGGTGAATATTACATAGAAACGATTGAGCAAGTTTACAACGTTATGCGCACACAAGTCGATGTGGTGCTGGATAACGGCGCGGCTGTATTGAATGCTGAAGATCCACTAGTGGCGATGATGGCGGAGTTATGTGATGGCGAAGTGATATTTTTTGCTCAAAATGCAGAATTAGAAATAGTAAGTGAGCATTTAGCCAATGCTGGTCGGGCAGTCATATTGCATGATGGATACATCGTGCTTGCCCATGGGGAAGTGCAAACGCCTTTAGTGAGTTTGGCGGCTATTCCAGCGTTGAGTAATCAGCCTGCAACAACAGAAATTGCAAGTTTCTTGGCTGCCGTAGGCGCTGCATGGGCGCTTGGTATTTCACTCGATCTTATTATTACAGGCATCAACACATTCATACCTAAACATGCCAACCTTGCTTAAGCCTAATTACTAATAGAATCATCATTAACATCATAGAGTCAATACAATAAGGAAAACTGTTTAATGCAAGTCAATCGTGTTCGAGCACTTCGCGGCCCTAATTTATGGAGCCGACATACCTCTATTGAAGCGGTTGTGTCCTGTGACGAGTTGGAATATTGCATTGCCAATATCAGCGGTTTTGAAGTGCGACTTCGTGAGCGTTTTCCTGAGATTGGTATGTTGCAACTTGGCGGTCATGCTGAAGCTGTGACGATGGCGCATGTGTTAGAGCTTACGGCCTTGGCGCTGCAAGCTCAATCGGGAAGTCTAGTGACTTTTAGTCGTACCACTGCAACACTGGAATCTGGCGTGTTTCAAGTTGTGTTTGAATATAGCGAAGAAGAAGTTGGCCGCAGGGCGCTGGAGCTGGCAGAAAATCTTTGCCAAGCTGCAGTGGCAGATATGCCATTTGATTTGAATGCAGCGCTTATAGAGTTGAAAGACCTCGATGAAGATGTCCGACTAGGGCCCAGTACGGATTCTATTGTACAAGCTGCGATAGCTAGAGGAATACCATATCGTCGATTAACTGAAGGTAGTTTGGTGCAGTTTGGCTGGGGTAGTCGTCAGCGTCGCATTCAAGCCGCTGAAACAGATCGCAGTAGTGCGATTGCCGAAGCGATTGCGCAAGATAAATATTTAACAAAAAAACTACTCGATGCGGCTGGTGTTGCAGTGCCATTTGGGCGAGAAGTTTCCACAATAGATGAAGCATGGTCCGCTATGCTTGAAATTGCGGGACCTGTTGTTGTTAAGCCGAAAGATGGAAATCAAGGCAAGGGTGTGACGGTGAACATTGTCACACGTGAGCAGCTTAATGACGCTTTTATTGCTGCATCTAAAATTAGTTCAGAAGTATTGGTTGAGCGTTTTATCACGGGTAGTGACTTCCGATTGCTGGTTGTTGGTAATCAAATGGTTGCGGCAGCAAGACGCGATCCGCCGATTGTGTTGGGTGATGGTGTGCGCACTGTTCGCGCTTTGGTCGAGCAAGTAAATAGTGACCCACGCCGCGGTTCAGGCCATGCGACTTCGCTCACTAAAATTCGCATAGACGACATAGCATTAGGCAGTTTAGCCAAGCAAAACTTAAATGCAGACTCAGTGCCTAGCAAGGGACAGCGCGTAGTGATGCGCAGTAATGCCAATTTAAGTACTGGTGGTTCAGCGACCGATGTCACTGATGACGTACACCCTGAATTAGCCGCTACCGCGGTGGCCGCTGCGCAAATGATAGGCCTAGATATTTGCGGTGTAGATGTGATGTGCGACAGCGTATTGCATCCACTTGAAGCGCAAGGTGGTGGCATTGTAGAAGTGAATGCTGCGCCAGGTTTGCGCATGCATTTGCAGCCTTCTTATGGCAAAAGTCGCAAAGTAGGGGGTGCCATTTTATCTACCATGTTTGCCGCTGATGAAGATGGCAGAATTCCACTTGTGACTGTTGCAGGTACCAATGGTAAAACAACAACGGTACGTTTAATTTCACACATCCTGACTTGCCAAGGCTTGAGAGTTGGTATGACTAACTCAGATGGTGTTTATATCGAAGGTCGTCGTATTGATACTGGTGATTGCAGTGGCCCAAAAAGCGCCCGTAATGTATTAATGCATCCCGATGTAGATGCCGCTGTGTTAGAAACGGCCAGAGGTGGCGTGTTACGTGAAGGTTTGGCATTTGACCGTTGCAATGTCGCGGTAGTGACCAATATTGGTATGGGCGACCACTTAGGATTAAGCTATATCACCACCGTGGAAGATTTGGCCGTTGTTAAAAGAGTCGTTGTGCAAAATGTTGCGCCTAACGGCATGGCTGTATTAAATGCTGCTGATCCAATGACTGTGAATATGGCCCCGGCATGTCCAGGCGCTGTGACTTTCTTTGCGCAAAATGGTCAATTACCTGTGATTGCTACCCACCGCGCCCATGGGCATCGAGTGGTGTATGTTGAAGGCGGGCAGATTGTTGCCGCACAACAGCAAAATGAACATCGCATTGATTTAGCTAAAATCCCACTTACTCGAAACGGTACGATAGGCTTTCAAGTTGAGAATGCCATGGCTGCAATTGCGTCTGCATGGGCGTTAAACGTTAAGTGGGATATTATTCTTCAAGGCGTCTCAACTTTTGTTAACGATGCGCAAACCGCACCAGGCCGATTTAACTTTTTTGAATATCGTGGCGCCAGCGTAATTGCTGATTACGGCCATAATCCAGATGCGATTGTTGCGCTAGTCAGTGCAATTGAAAATATTCCAGCCAACAAACGTATGGTGGTGATTAGCGGAGCTGGAGACCGTAGAGATATTGATATCAGCCGTCAATCACAAATTTTAGGTGATGCTTTTGACGAAGTGATTTTGTATGAAGACCAATGCCAACGCGGCCGCGCGGATGGTGAGGTGCTTGCGCTATTAAGAAGCGGTCTGGCAAATGCTAGACGCACTAAAAGAGTAGATGAAATACGTGGAGAGTTTGTGGCGATTGATGCGGCATTGTCACGCTTGGAAAAAGGCGATTTATGCTTAATTCTAATCGATCAGGTTGATGAAGCGCTGGCCTATATCGCACAACAAATTTCACAAGCTTAATTCAATTAAATTTGCCTTTATGAGCCCCACCATTTTATGAACCTCACTAGTGGTCAATACCCCATGCCCAGTATTTTATTTGGCCAAAATCAATCGGAGCTAATACGCACTGAGGTTCTTGCTGATATTTTTGAAGCGACCGCAGAGCGTTTACCTAATCAGACGGCTTTGATTTTTGGCGAACGCAAGCTCAGCTATTCTGAGTTAAATGATCAGGCAAATCTTGTAGCTTCATATTTAATTGACCATGGCGTAATTTCAGGGCAGATTATTGGCCTCTGGCTACCACGAGGCATAGAGTTACTCGTGATGCAATTGGCAATAGCTAAAACGGGAGCTGCATGGTTACCCTTTGATGCGGATACGCCAGCAGAACGTGTTGTTGTTTGCTTAAGCGATGCAAGTGCTTTTGGCTTAATTAGCTGTGATGAGTTTATCAAGCAGTTAGATGATTTATCAACTGCAATATGGAATGCAAAAAGCTTACTTACCCCAAATAATAATACATTAAAAAGACATGTTGGCGCTTTGCCAGAACATCCTGCTTATGTAATTTACACTTCAGGTTCTACAGGTAAGCCTAAAGGCATTCTGGTGAATCAGGGCTCAATTTGCCATTTTTTGCGTAGCGAAAACAGCCGATTAGGTGTTGTCGCCTCGGATCTTGTATATCAAGGTTTCTCAGTAGCATTCGATATGTCTTTTGAAGAAATCTGGATTAGCTATCTAGTGGGTGCTACGTTGTGGATTGCACCCAAAGAGTTAGCGACCGATCCAGAGGCCTTGCCACAAGCTTTATTTGAGCAAAAGGTAACTGTGCTGCATGCGGTGCCAACTTTGCTTGCATTGTTCAATCGCGAGCTGCCAAATCTACGCATTATTAATCTTGGTGGAGAGGCTTGTCCTGAATCACTAGCCAATAAATGGGCTACTCCTGAACGTAAAATGTTCAATACTTACGGGCCAACAGAGGCGACGGTATCTGCTTCACTGGCTCAATTACAAGCGAATGAGCCTGTTACTATTGGCCTGCCACTGCCAAACTACATACTGCTTGTGGTTGATCCTGATCCAACAGTTAGCTTGCGTTTACTTGATCGTGGCGAAACAGGAGAGCTGTGTATCAGTGGTCCAGGTGTGGCGATGGGCTATCTTGGACGACCAGATCTTACTGCTGAAAAGTTTTTAAATAACCCATTTGCAACAGGGCTACATGACCAAAGGCTTTATCGTACGGGTGATCTTGCGAGAGTTGACGAGGCTGGTCGAGTTCAATGTTTGGGTAGAACAGATGATCAAGTCAAAATTAGAGGTTTTCGTGTTGAACTAGGCGAGATTGAAGCGGCACTTTCTGCTCAAAATCACATAGGAACAGCCGCGGTCATTTTACGACAAGATGATGGCTTGGAGCGTTTGGTCGCATATATCGTGAGCGAAAATGGTGGGGGTATTGCAACATCTCAATTACGTGCAGCTTTAGCCGAAACTTTACCGCCTTATATGGTTCCTGCTTATTTTGTAATACTTGCAGAAATGCCGCGACTAACTTCAGGTAAGATTGATCGCAAAGCGCTACGCGCTTTACCTTTAAGCATCTCAACTGACGAAAATAGTGATTCAGATAGCCCAGAAAGTCAAGCTGAAGCAGTGTTGTTTACCGCCCTAAATAGACTTTTTCCTGGTCAACCGATACGGCGTGAAGCAGATTTTTTTACCGATTTAGGAGGCCACTCTCTATTGGCGGCTAGATTGGCTTCGGCAATACGAGCTAGTGAAACGTTTTCTAGTTTTACTGTACGAGATATTTATCAATATCGCCAAATTGGACGTATCGCCGAAATTTTAAATGAAACGCCCATTAATTTGCCTGTTGTAGAGTCAACTTGGGTGCCGCCATCCGCGACTAAGCGTTGGCTATGCGGTGCGGCGCAAGCTGTGGTGGTACCAATGTTGGTGTTACTGCGCATGTCACAGTGGCTAGCTTCATTTTTCACTTATCATTTTTTTACAGGCGACCCTAGCGACTCTATTGCAAAAGCTGTTACAGCCTCTATAGGCGTTTACCTGTTGGTCACAGTACTTAGTTTTGTCATCGCAATTCTAGGTAAATGGTTGGTAGCAGGCAAGCTTAAAGCCGGGCGCTATCCATTGTGGGGAGTGACTTATTTCCGCTGGTGGCTTTCTGACCGTTTGATTGAAGGTGCGCCGTTGTATATGTTGGGAGGCTCTTCGTTATATGTATGGTGGTTACGTGCGCTTGGCGCAAAAGTTGGTCATGAGGTTAATATTGGGTCACTTACCTTACGTGCACACGATTTACTAGAAGTCGCCGATGGCGTCAGTATTGGAAATGCCGTCAATTTAGAAAATGCTAGGGTAGAGCATGGCGAATTAGTTTTAGGTAACATTGTGATCGCTAAGGAAGCCTGTGTGGATTCTTATGCAATATTGGAGGGCAATACCAGTGTAGGTGAATACGGTCGTCTTGAAGGACTTTCTGCCCTTAGTGATGGCATGCATGTGCCAGCAAAGCGTATTTGGGGTGGCTCGCCAGCAAAAGACATAAGCGCTTTTGATGAAAATTCACATGAGCCACGCCCTACGGTTTCTAAATTACGTTTATTTTCAGAAGCACTATTTTTTATACTTGGCGTATTAGTCACAGCAGTGATGTTTTTTATACCGATTTTCCCAAGCATGATGTTGGTCGATCGTATGGATGAAAGTTATCCATGGCTTGAGCATGGTAGTACATCATTTCAGTTAGTTAAATATTTCTTTTTAGCGTTTCCTGCTATTTCGGTGCTCATTATCTGTACGGCTTTGATTTCAGCCGCATTGCGCTGGGTAGTTTTGATGCGTGTAATGGCTGGTCGATGGCCTGTACATAGCAATGTGTATTGCCGTCGTTGGTTGGTGAATCAAATTCAAGAATCCAGTCTAAACATTCTGCATGGTGTTTATGCGACTGTGTATGCGCCTTTTTGGTACCGTTTATTAGGTGCAAAAGTAGGACGTGATGCTGAAATTTCCACGGCACAAGGCGTTGTGCCAGATTTGTTGACTTTGGGTGATGAGTCATTTATCGCCGATGGCGTGATGCTTGGTGATGAATCTATACAAGGCGGTTGGATGCAAACCCGACCCACCGTGATTTCAAAACGCAGCTTTGTTGGTAATGGTGCATACATTCCTGATGGAACAATCATTCCTGAAAATGTCTTGATAGGAGTTCATTCACGTGCGCCAAGTAATGAAGCAATGAACAAAGGCGACACGTGGCTTGGCTCTCCAGCCATTAACCTATCTGCGCGAGAAGAGACTGTTGGGTTATTTCCAGAGTCATTGACATTCCACCCTTCAATTTTACGCAGAATAGGGCGCGCATTAGTAGAAGCTTACCGTATCGTGACGCCACACGCAGTGGTGATAGCCGTTGGTTATACTGTGGTGCTTAATGCCATGCCATATGCAGCTGCAGAGCAATGGGGCATTGTGGCTTTACATTTAATTGCAGCAGGTCTGTTATACGGCCTAGGTGGTTTTATTTTTATTGCCATTCTTAAATGGACATTAATATTCCGTTATGAGAAGCGCTCTCAACCAATGTGGACATCATTTGTATGGATGTCAGAAGGCATTACTAATCTTTATGAAGGCCTCGTAGTACCTAATTTTATGCGTTACTTACGCGGTACTCCATGGTTGCCAATGGCGTTTAATTTATTAGGGTGCCATATTGGGCGAGGCGTGTATTTAGATACCACTGATTTGACCGAGTTTGACTGTGTAACGATAGGCGAATATAGCGAACTCAACGCGCTGGTATGTCCACAAACCCATCTGTTTGAAGATCGTATTATGAAAATTGACCATGTGAATATCGGCAAGCGAGTGAGTATCGGTGCGCGTAGCACCGTTCTTTACAGCGCTTACGTGGCAGATAATGTTAAATTAGGACCGCTCACATTGGTGATGAAAGGCGAGAGCATTCCAGCTAATTCTCGTTGGTGGGGCTGTCCAGCGATTCCAGATAGAACGTAATGGTACATCATCGGCTTTCTGTATTTGAGTGGCCAAACGATGCAGATAAGCTAAGCCTAGAAAATGGCTTGCTCGTTATTGGATTAAAAACACCGCCAACCATGCAACGCCAAGAAGCTAGGCAGCTTATTAGGTTGGCTATTCAAGAAGTATTAGCTTTGTTGCTTCATTGCGATATAAGTGAAATTGACTTGCTTTCTCAAGCTGGTCAGGCGGTTAAGTTGTTAAATACACAACATAACATTGGTCTTTCTATTAGCCACGAAGTTGGGTTGTCTCTAGTCGCAATCAATATGCATGGTGCTGTTGGTGTTGATGTAATGGCAATAAGTAGCGTTTCTGAAGATGCTGAATTGCGTACACTAGCCATTGAATATTTTGGCGTAAAGGCTGCGGAGCTTATTCTTAGCAAGCCGACACGAGAGCATAAAGAAGCTTTTGCAATCGCTTGGACTGAGTTTGAGGCTAGTCTGAAGTTGAGAGGTGAAGTCTTAGCTGAGTGGAGCGCTACACGAAATGAAAAGCTCAACAGCACACATATTGTTAGCATAGTTTTAAGTCATGGTTATATTGGCGCTATAGCTTATGAAACTACTATTTAGATATTTCTAAACTATGCCTGCCAAACACCAAAACCTGCACTGCGTAAATCGATACCAACCTCCACTTCCATGCGACCAGCTTCATCATAAGTCATTGGATTAAAACCTTCGTATAAGTCTGGTAGTAAACGTAAGCCATATTGCTTTGCATATCGATTAGATTGAATGCCAGCTTTATGTTTATCAAAACGGACATCAGGGTCTAAACCTGTCATTCCAACATAAACACATGGCTTTCCGCTGATGTAATTGGGATTACATTTGATGAATTTTGCCTCAAACAGTACGTCTTTGGATAACTCAATAACATAAACGTTGTGATGTGAACGGTGAGACATGGTTGATTAACATGGGTAATTAATAATATAGATGATTAAAATGCATCACCATCATGAGCTTCATAGGCATCACGTAGTCTTGCGTTAATAGCGTCTATGTCATCATCAGAAGACTGATTTAAGGCTGTTTTATCAGATTTTACAGTTGGTTTTGATGCTGATTGGGTCGGGGCGGGAGTAGGCGAGTTTGTGAACCATTTTTCAAAAGGCGCAGCATCAACGCCCTGCGGTACATACCAGTGTTTTGATTCTGCATTCCAGCGTGCGCCTAGCGATTTGGCTTGATCTTTCTCATTAAATGGTACTTTTAGTGCAATATTGGTTGTTGCGGTCATTTTCTTCCTAAGATTTTTGCATTACTGCTTTAAGATAATCAGTTTCATGGAAGGTGACATTATAGCTAATTCCAAATTAACCCCATAACAGCGTAGCGCGAACTCTCAAATGATTCAAGGCAAGTTATTGTCACAACTTGAGTATTCCGACTAAGTGCCGCAGAATGTTTTGTAAGGCATTGCTGATGGTATCGGCGGCGCACGATAGCTCATGTTACTAGCATCATCGATGTAAGG
>JAYTRW010000419.1:0-1037 GCA_043745985.1 Methylotenera sp. | reverse complement strand
CAGTTCTTCATTCGCTGGGTTGTGATAGGGTAAAACTTGAGTGGCGACCGAGACGAGTGCAGTATCTGTAGTATCAACATCTTGTGTAGCATTGTTTATATCGGTAGCTGCCTCTGTTTTGCAGGCTTTCAATATCAATGCATTGGTGATTTCTTCGTTGCTATTGATAAGCGATTCCGCCAGTACTGGCGCGTTTTTGTATAAATTGATTAGCCTGTAAATAAGCTGCGCGCCCTTGATTTTTCCTTGGCTATAAGCCTCAGCAATCATTTCAGGCATGTCTAACAATGCTAAGTGATAAGTCACGTAATTGGCATTCTCTGATAACTTTTCAGCGATGTTGCTTTTACTATCGCCTGCTGCAATGCGTTTTTGTATAAATTGTGCAATATCCATGGCTGCCATATTGGCGCGCTTGGTATTTTCAAGCACTTGGCTGTAATCATCAAACGCGCTTGCGTTTGTTTCAATAATGGCCGCTATCGTACCTAACCCTGCCTCTAGTGAAGCACGGTAGCGTCTTGCACCGTGAATAATGGTGTAAATACCATCCACTGCTGGGCGCACGTGTATAGGTGTTTGTACGCCTCTACGTTTTATATCACTGACAAAGTCTTGCCAGTCTTCATCATTAAAATCTTTGCGTGGCTGATTTTCATCTTCGATGATTTGCTTGAGCGGTATCGCCAATACCGCACTAATTTGATTACTTGGGATTGCAGACGGTGGAGTAGCTTCACGCTTAACAGCATCTAGCATTTCTAGGTTAAATACCGACTTTTTGACGTTAGCTATCATCGCGACTACGCTATTGTCTCTACATTGGTAGATTCAACATCGACTTCAAGTTGTAACCGTGCTAACACAATATCAAATACCTTACGTACACTTGCCCAAGTGGTTCTGGCCATGGTGTTGGTTTTAGCCAGCTGCGCGATTGGAATGCCCTCTTTTTGACATTCGCGTATCGATTGGCGCAATGGCATTAACAGAATCCTGCCCTCGTTATCGGTTAAAAAGTGTTCGCCAATTCGCTC
>JAYTRW010000418.1:0-3616 GCA_043745985.1 Methylotenera sp. | reverse complement strand
TTGAAAATCCAATCCTAATTAGCATGCAATCTGTTGATGTCAGCGCGAGCATCGGCATCGCTACATTCCCTAAGCATGCTAATAATGAAGCTCAGCTTCTTACAAGAGCTGAAATGGCCATGTATGCAGCTAAAGCAAGTAGAGTTGGAACTACTGTTTTTGATAAAAGCTACGATTTAAATAGCTCCACAAACTTATCGATGGCGTCTGAACTTAAAAATGCGATCGCTGATAACCAACTCATCATGTATGTTCAACCTAAAATTGATATTACCACTAGTAAGCTTACGTCATTGGAAGCATTAGTCAGATGGAAACATCCCGAAAAAGGTTTTATTTTTCCAGACCAATTTATCCCTTTTGCAGAACAAACTGGATACATACAACTTATTAGTCAGTGGATGCTTAACGAAGCGGCAAGATATAGTCAAATCTGGAATGCCATGAATTTGCATTACCCTATTGCCGTGAATATCTCTACTAGAGATTTAATCGATCAAGAGTTACCAGAAAAAATTAATGCCATATTTGAAACATACCACATTGATAACAGCTCACTATCGCTAGAAATTACTGAAAGCAGCATTATGGACGACCCTGTGCGCGCCCTCGCGACATTGGACAAACTTTCAGGCATGAATATTAAATTGTCGATTGATGACTTTGGTACAGGCTACTCATCTTTGGCTTACTTAAAACGCCTACCCGTTAATGAGTTGAAAATAGATAAATCGTTTATTCTAAAAATGGAGCAGGATGAAAGCGATAAGAAAATTGTTCAATCAACGATTGATTTAGGCCACAACTTAGGCCTTAAAGTCGTTGCAGAAGGCATTGAAAACCATATTGTATGGGATCTATTAAGAAGCATGGGCTGCGATTCTGGTCAAGGTTACTATATGTCTAAGCCCATGCCTGCAAGCGACTTTGTTAGCTGGATAAAGCTTTGGGACAGCAGTTCAATATATAAAGAAACACTATTAAATATCGATTAACAAATATGGCGTCAATGAAGTTAGTCGTTATGTTCTGAACATAAAATAAACTGCGCCCATCAAGCAAACTCCCGCCCACAAAAAATCTAGCTTAAGCGGTTGATGCATATAAAGCACGGCAAAAGGCACAAATACCGACAACGTAATCACCTCTTGCAATATTTTCAACTGAGCAAGAGACATTACCGTAAAACCTAAACGGTTTGCTGGCACTTGAAACATATACTCCATAATTGCAATGCCCCAGCTAATAAGCGCGGCGATAATCCAAGGTTTCTGACTAAGGTTTTTCAGGTGTGCGTACCATGCAAAAGACATGAATACATTCGAAATGGTGAGTAAGAGGATGGTTTTTAGAATGGTAGGCATTGAATTTGAAACTAACAAGGTAGGAGTGAGACATTGTCGCTCCTACCAAAACTATTTAGACGGCTGACTCACCTGTTTCGCCTGTGCGAATACGAATAACTTGTTCAACAGTGCTAACAAAAATCTTACCATCGCCGATTTTACCTGTATGTGCGGCTTTAATAATGGCGTCCATTGCAGCTTCTACTAAATCATCCGCAACCACTAACTCCAATTTAATTTTAGGCAAAAAATCAACCACGTATTCAGCACCACGGTATAGCTCGGTATGACCTTTTTGGCGACCAAAACCTTTTACTTCTGTTACCGTTAGCCCGTTGACACCGATATTAGACAACGATTCACGTACTTCGTCTAATTTAAATGGTTTGATGATTGCTTCAATCTTTTTCATATTTGCTGAGCTCCAAAATGGTTATTAGTTAATTTAATCATTAAATTTATTTTTATAATTACTTTAAGTGTATATCAAAATCTAGCTTCACTGTTATCGGATGCCGCCTATCTTTTCCAAAACCTCGGTGCGTAATGCGAACACCTACAGGGGATTGGCGGCGTTTGTACTCATTTCTATCAATCAGCGTAATCACACGGTTCACATCAGTCGATGAATAACCCATCGCAATAATATTTTTAGCACTTAAGTTATCCTCTACATAGGCTTCAATAATAACATCCAGTATGTCATAAGGCGGTAAGCTGTCTTGATCTAATTGATTAGCACGTAATTCGGCAGACGGTGGTCGTGCGATGATACGCTGCGGAATGGCTCTAGATAAGCTATTGCGATAATCACAAAGCTTATAGACCAAAGTTTTTGGCACATCTTTCAATAATGCAAAACCGCCAGCCATATCACCGTAAAGCGTGCAGTAACCAACGGCCGTTTCACTTTTATTGCCTGTAGTGACAACAATGCTGCCAAATTTATTTGATATAGCCATCAACAACATGCCACGAATTCGTGCTTGCAGGTTTTCCTCTGTAGTATCAAAAGGTAAACCTTTAAACTCATCAGCAAGCGCTACTCTAAAACTCTCGTAAATATTCGCTATAGGTATTTGGCTATACTTCACGTCAAGCAGATTAGCCATTTCAGTAGCGTCACCCACACTGATATCCGCGGTAAACTCTGACGGCATCATGACCGCTTGCACGTTTTCTGCACCTAGCGCATCCACTGCAATTGCCATCGTGAGAGCAGAATCAACTCCACCAGATAAACCTAACACGACGCCAGGAAAGCCATTTTTACGTACATAATCTTGTAAACCTAGTTTTAAGGCGGTATACACAGATGCTTCTATCGACAACTGCGGTGTAACGACAGCAACGATTGGCTGTAATCCATTAAATTCGACAATTTCCAATACGGCATCAAAAGCTGGCAATTGCTGGGTTAAATCCCCCTCTGAATTTAATACAAATGACGCGCCATCAAATACCAACTCATCTTGCCCGCCCACCATATTGGCATAAATAATCGCCAAATCAGTTTCATATACGCGTTCACGCAGAATCTCTAAGCGAGTCGACTGTTTTTCCATATGGAACGGTGATGCATTCAAGACAATCAGTACCTCAGCACCTGCCGCTTTGGCTAATTCTGCTGGATTTTTCTCCCACACATCGGCGCAAATCAACACACCAATCCGCACACCACAATGCTCAAAAACTAACGGCTCTCCGCCAGCAGTAAAATAACGTTTTTCGTCAAATACACTATAATTAGGTAAGGCATGCTTATAGTATGTTGCAATGATTTTGCCATCTTGCAATATCGATGCCGCATTAAAGCACTCATCACCCACTTGGCGCGGATGCCCAACAATCACTGTAATACCACTTAACGCAGTACTTAGCTTTTCTAAAGCGGTATCGCAAGCCTGTAGAAAATCTTCACGTAGTAATAAATCTTCTGGTGGATAACCGCACAATGACAACTCAGGTGTCACCATCAACGTAGCGCTATGTTGCTTTGCTTGGGCTGCGTTAGCCATGATTTTAGCTACATTACCCGCAATATCACCCACTAAACAATTCATTTGTGCGATGGCGATTTTCATTATGTATGTATTATTCTTTTTAGAGTTAAATCAAAGTAAAAATAAATCAACTTAGTATCATTAATAACTGCCGCCAGCACTCTTAATCAACGTAACAATCTCTACGTTCTGTCCTTTAAGCGCATAAACCAAGGCAGTTAAACCATACAGGTCTTTAGCTTTAACTTTTGCATTATTTTCTAAAAG
>JAYTRW010000417.1:0-1038 GCA_043745985.1 Methylotenera sp. | reverse complement strand
ACCGCGCACGTCAATTACACAATGGTGCAGAGCCGTTGATTAACACACAAGGTTTGCGTGACAAAACAACCGTGTTAGCTTTGCGTGAAATCGCTGCTGGTAAAATTGGCGTAGAACTTCTAGCGCGCATTCATCCTTAATATCTGGTGTAATTTAGAATTTTATTACCTAATTCCTTAGAATAACTTCTTAGAAAAAGCCTAGTGAAAGTGGTATGTCAAAAACCGCAACCAATCAAAACGCGGAGTTATTCAAGCCTAGTTCAGCACTAGCTTTAGCCCCCTTGCTGCCTGCGGACAGCGAGGATTCGGCACTTAGTTTACGTCTTAAAGAGTATTTAAAACCACAAGATATTGCCCTAGTTTGGGAGGCGTATCGCTACGCCTATCAGGCGCATGACGGTGTGGTGCGCAAAACGGGTGAGCCTTATATCACGCACCCTGTTTCTGTTGCCTGTATTTTGGCTGACTTGCACTTAGACGTACCCACATTACTCGCGGCATTATTGCATGATGTAGTGGAAGATACTCATGTTTCCACACATGATATTAAAGAAAAGTTTGGTCTACAAGTGGCTGAGTTAGTAGATGGCGTGACCAAGCTAGATAAAATCGAGTTTCAAAGTGCAAGTGTTGCGCAGGCAGAGAATTTTAGAAAGATGCTACTCGCCATGTCGCAAGATGTGCGGGTGATTTTGGTGAAATTGGCAGATCGTTTGCATAATATGCAAACCTTGGAAGCCATGCGACCAGAAAAGCAAAAGCTGATTGCCAAAGAAACGCTAGAAATTTATGCGCCTATTGCCAATCGGCTTGGTTTGAATGAGATATACCAAGCGCTTGAAGATTTAAGTTTTCAGTACCTTTACCCAATGCGGTTCAGGGCTATTTCAAAAGCCATTTTAGCGGCACGCGGTAACCGTAAAGAAGTCGTTAGTAAGATATTAGAATCCATTAAGCAGCAACTGATTACGCTGAATATTGATGCGGAAGTATCGGGAAGAGAAAAGCATCTTTACAGCATTTACAAGAAGATGTC
>JAYTRW010000416.1:0-3617 GCA_043745985.1 Methylotenera sp. | reverse complement strand
ACAGTGTTAAGTTGCCCACCGCAAGTGCGGGCTTAGAGCTCGTGGTTATTAACACGGGCGCATCCCCGATGTCGGTGTTTCCAATCGCGGGCGACGCCATCAATGGCTTAGCGGCAAACACTGCGGTATTGCAAATGCAAAGTAGCATCGACGTATATAGTTGCGGAGCCGTGGGGCAATGGCATGTTGAAGTGGGCGGCGGATATTCAGCGTCGTTACTAACTGAATTATCTGAGGACAATATAACTGCGTTTGCGGGCGGGGGTCAAGCCAGTGCGCGTCAGTTGACGTCTCAAACAAATCGGATTAGCACGGTAGCGACTCTTGGCGACAGTATTAAAATGCCTCCATCAGCTGCAGGATTAGAGATAACGATCATTAACCGAGGTGCAAATGCATGCCAGGTATTTGGCGCGGGTACGGACCTGATAGATGACGTAGCCACGGCTACTGGCGTTTCTCAAATGGCTAGCTCCGTGGTTATTTACATTTGTGCGACCGCAGGTAACTGGTATACGGAAGGCTTAGCGACAGGGTTTGGTGGGCCAGGGTTGCAGACTGCGTCATTTAACGCCAATATAACCGCGTTTGCGGGGGGTGGCCAAGCCAGTGCCACGCCACTTAGCAACATGATTAATCGAGTGGCGACAGTAGGCACCTCGGGCGACAGCGTTAAATTGCCAGTAAGTGCCGCAGGGTTAACTATTCAAGTCAGTAACAGCGGCGCTAACCCAATGCAAGTATATGGCGCGGGTACCGATACGATCAACGGCGTGGCCACGGCAACTGGCGTAATACAAATGCAAAATTCCGTGGCTACGTATCTTTGTCTCGCCACAGGCGTATGGCAAACAGAAGGCATCGGTACTGGATTCTCGGGATCTTTTCCTACCGTAACGGCGCAAAACAATATCACGGCTACCGCAGGCGGCGTACAAGGCACGGCACTGTTACTCACGTCCGTGCTTAGCCGTGTCACGGTGGTAGCGACAGCTTTAGACGCGGTGCGCTTACCTTTAGCCTCGCCAGGCTTACAGCTAACAGTGGCTAATGCCGCCGCCGTTAATGCCATAAATATCTTTCCAGCGGTGGGCGATGCGATTAACGCGGGCGCAGCCAATGCCGCCTATATGTTGCCCGCAGGTAAAACGGCTAGCTTCACTTCTGCGGGTGTAGGTTTCTATCAATCAATTCTAAGTGCGTAACATTAAGGAGATTTAAAAATGAATAAAACGAGCAGCGATTATAACAACACCAAAACCAACGGCGTAGGTCAATCAACGCCAGTGACTAGCGTCAAAGTACCGCAACAAGGCGCTACCCCGACGTCTAAGATAATGCCAGCTAAAGCAACGCAGACTAATCCTAACGGCGGTATCTAGCCATGGTATCCATGAAAACGGAGGATGACGACTATGCGCCGTCTGCGCCAAACCCCTATGGGTATGGCTTGACGATCTGTTTAACGGAGGAGCAGGTAGAGGCGTTAGGCTTAGCTAAGAACCCTCCACCTGCGGGCACAATCATTGGGATTCAAGCGATTGCCATAGTCAAGCGGGTAACGCAAGAGTCAGACCCTAGCGAAGAAGTTGTTGAGGGGGAAGACCCTAGCGATATTGATGTTAGCCTTGAACTACAGATTACTGATATGGAGGTTACGCCCGCAGCGAAAGCTGTGGACGCGTCAATGTTATATGGCCACTAAACCTAAACCTAAACCTAAACCAAAACCTGCGCCCATGTCGCCTGCCGAAAAGTTGTACGGGCCCGCAAAGTGAGTTTTCTCACTTTAACAATATTAAGCTAAATTTACTTGCATGAATCACGATCCTTTTGATATTGAAGCCGCAGAAAACGCGCAACTTAAAACTCAAGATAAAGAGCGTCAAGCAGGGCGAGTAGAAAAAGATGATCTGACTTGGCTTACTCAAACCAAACGCGGCCGTAGATTTATGGCACGTATGCTTGAAAGGGCTGGAGTATACCAAGTTAGCTTTGATACGAACGCGTTAAAAATGGCTTTCAATGAAGGCCGACGCAGCGAAGGCTTAGCACTTACAGCAAAGATGTTGGAGCTATGCCCCGAAAATTACAGACTAATGCTAGTGGAGCTAAAAGATGAGTGATGCAATTACAGAAACGATGCTAGGGGAAACAATACCAACTACCCCTATCACCGCGACGGAAACGCCGCAACCCGCGACTACGATTGAGAAATCAGTAGACGCACCGCAACAAGCAACTGAAGGCACGAAAACCGAAGAGGTGAAAACCGAAGCGGTCAAGGTAGAAGGCGCCCCAGAAACATACACGTTCAAAGCTCCAGAGGGAGTCACACTAGATGATTCCACTATGCTGGAGTTTTCTACCGTCGCCAAAGAACTTGGACTGCCGCAAGATGCCGCGCAAAAACTCATTGATAAGCTAGCCCCTAAAATTGCAGACCTTTCTGCGAACGCACAGAAAGACGCTATCGCAAACTTGCAAGCGGAGTGGACAACCTCCACGAAGGCCGATAAAGAATTCGGGGGAGATAAGTTAGATGTAAATTTAAGTGTAGCTAAGAAAGCGCTTGACGCTTTTGGCACGCCTGAATTGCGCACGTTGCTAAATGAAACAGGCTTAGGTAATCACCCTGAAATCATAAGGGCGTTTTATCGAGCAGGAAAAACAATAAGCGAAGATTCTTTTGTAAAAGGGGGTACTCAACCTGCTAAAGCGGGTAGAACTCAAGCAGAAGCTCTTTACGGCTAAACTTAATATTTAAGGAATAAAAACATGGCAACTCTAAGCGTAAATGCACTAACCCTAGCTGATTGGGCTAAGCGCGTCGATCCTGACGGCCGCGTACCAATCGTCGCAGAATTACTTTCACAATCTAATGAAATTTTAGAAGACGCGTTGTTTATGGAGGGCAACCTACCAACAGGCCACCGCGTTACTATTCGAACAGGTCTACCAGCAGTTTACTGGCGTTCACTTAACCAAGGCGTACCATCAAGCAAATCAACCACAGCCCAAGTGGATGAATCAGTCGGCATGTTAGAAGCGTACTGCCGCGTAGATAAGGACTTAGCGCTATTGAATGGCAATACGCCTGAATTCCGTTTGTCAGAAGACCGCGCATTCTTAGAAGCGATGAATCAAACGCAAGCGCAAACAATGTTCTACGGCAACCCTGCTACAGATCCACGTCAATACTTGGGCTTAGCGCCACGGTACGGCGCAATCGCGGGTGCGGGTAATGCCCAGAATATTATTGATGCGGGCGGCTTAGGCTCAAACAATGCTTCAATTTACCTAGTTTTATGGGGCGATAACACTGTATTTTGTACGTTCCCTAAAGGTAGTCAAGCAGGTTTGTTGCACGAAGACATGGGCCAATTGACCGTTTACGACGGTAACAACAACCCATACCAAGCTTTCCAAACGCACTACCAATGGAAAAATGGTTTGGTAGTTAAAGACTGGCGCTATGTAGTTCGTATTTGTAACATCAACACGGCTAACTTAGTAGCTAATACGTCAGCCGCGGACTTGATCGCCTTGATGTCACGCGCCCTAGATCGTATTCCAAACTGGGGTATGGGCCAAGCAGTGTTCTACATGAACCGTAC
>JAYTRW010000415.1:0-3638 GCA_043745985.1 Methylotenera sp. | reverse complement strand
AAAGTGACGCAAATATTGAACATACGATTAAAATTTAAGCAGCTTCTAAATAACGACGCTTCGACTAAGCTATTTGATCGCCTATTCAAACAGCGCTGCCAGCTATGCACTGCCGATGATGGCGGAGAGTTTGGCTTATGCGATGCTTGCTACAAAGACTTGCCATGGCACACCGCGCCACAATGTCCGCAATGCGGTTTATCTTCAAACGGATTAGTATGTGGCAGTTGCTTAAACTCACCACCTGACTTTGATGCAACACACAGTCTATTCACTTACGACTTTCCGTTAGATGTCATGATGCAACGCTACAAATATGGCAGCATGCTCAATTTAGGACACACTTTCGGTAAGATGTTAAGCAACAAAACCAGTTTAGCCGATGTAGACTTAGTGGTAGCCATGCCCATGCACCCTGCGCGCCTTAAAGATCGTGGCTTTAATCAAGCGCTAGAGATCGCGAAAATCATCACGCAGAACAATCCTGAAAAATTAGATTACCAATCAGTACAACGTCAAAAACTTACGCCACCACAAGCTAGCCTGCCACTGAAGGGGCGTGTTAGAAATATCAAAGGTGCATTTATAGCCAGCAACCATTTAAACGGTAAACGCATAGCCATTATCGATGACGTGATGACCACAGGTGCCAGCTTAAACGAGTTAGCTAAAACATTAAAACAAGCTGGTGCTAGCCATGTAGAATGTTGGGTAGTGGCAAGAACGCTGCCAAAGTAACTAATTTGCCGTCATTCTAATGCAGGCGACAATGAATAAAGAAAGTGTCATTCTAAATGTTCCACATCGTATTATTTGAGCCAGAAATTCCACCAAACACAGGCAACATTATCAGACTATGTGCCAATACTGGTGCAGCTTTACACTTGGTGAAGCCTTTAGGATTTAGCCTTGATGATAAACAGCTCAAACGCGCAGGTTTGGATTATCACGAATATTCGACCTTGCAAGTGTATGAAAACTGGGCAGACTGCAAAGCGGCACTTGCTGGCAAGCGTCTATTTGCCATCACAACAAAAGGTAGTACGCGACATAGTGAAATTCAATTTCAAGCGGATGACGTGTTTGTATTTGGTCCAGAAACACGCGGATTGCCTGAAGAAATTCGTGCGGAATTTACCCCTGAGCATCGTGTGCGCTTACCAATGCTGCCAGATAACCGCAGCCTGAATTTATCCAACTCTGCGGCGGTATTATTGTATGAAGCTTGGCGGCAAATTGGCTTTACGAATGGCGTTTAAAATACTTTGATTTTTAATAGCTAATTGTTTAATCTATAGCTTCCAGTGAATGGGGTTAACTATTTTGAAAGCCACTCTTTTTTTCCTGCTAATTATTACAATTAGTGCCTATTTTTTTACGTTAAAGTGATAGCAAATAAACAAACTAAAGCGCCGCAAAAAAAGTTAAGTTCACAGAGCCCAAACCGCAATACAGATGCGTATTCATCACCACAGGTCTGAGTGCTTGTAAAGCCGCACAAGCCTTGTCATTGCAACCAATATTAGTGAACGTAGCGCCTGTATTGCCACTTCAGGCTTGTGACTCTATGAAATGTGACTGTAAATTCACAAGGTATAGTGACCGCCGCTTGGATAAGCGTAGAGACTTTTTGAATGTGGCTAGACAAATCGCTGGCGATGCCAATAACCGCCGTGAAAAAAGAGAGCGCCGCAAAGTGCAATACAATTACGAGCTATAAAGCTTAACAACTTTACTTATTTTCGACGCATGCCACGCAAGGTAAATAGTAGAATAATTGATGGCAACCACACCCACAGGAACTCTGACTTCATCACACTAAAACCACGCTCAGTGAAAAAGCGACTGACGCTTATCGGCGAAACTGCAATCGGCCGAAAATCAAAAAATACGCGCTCGTTAGAATAAGGCCAGTACAGCGCCACACCCAAGCCACCATTAGTACACATGTCTAATAAGGGATGTGAAACTGTGGCTAGAAAAACCATTAAACCAACCAGCCACGCTTTATTTTTGAGTTGGCGGCTAAAGCACATAGCGACAATGGCAACACACACAGAAAAGGTAATGGAGTGTACAAAACCTCTGTGACCCCATTGTGATGAATACAGAATGCCAAATTTAAATGCTAGCGTATCGAAGTCTGGCAATATGGCGCAAAATGCTGAAAATACTAATAAGCGGCGGTTAATGACCTTGCCTAACCCTAAGCTTGTGGCAATGGGAACAACTGCATGAGAAAAGATGGACGGCATTAAAATGCCTCTTGTTTTTGCCCACGTCCGAGTAAGTCTGTCACTGCGTCTTTTGCACTTTTACCGTTAGAAAGCGCTTGATTGACTTCGTAGGTAATAGGCATATCAACGCCTATGGTGTGGGCACGACGCATCACTTCACGTGCTGTATTCACGCCTTCAGCCACATGGCCTAAGCCTTGTAAAATATCGGCCAATGACTTACCACTCGCCAACTGCAAGCCAACTTCGCGGTTTCTAGAGTATTGCCCTGTACAGGTTAAAATCAAATCACCTGCGCCTGCGAGCCCCATAAATGTTTCAGTTGAGGCGCCTAAGGCCACACCAAAACGAGTCATTTCAGCTAAACCACGCGTTATCATGGCGGCACGAGCATTGTTGCCAAAACCCATGCCGTCAGAAATACCAGCGGCAATTGCCATCACATTCTTAACCGCACCGCCAACTGAAACACCAATCACATCGGTGGTGTGATAAACACGCAAGTTAGCGCCATGAATCAGCAAAGCTGCTTCGTTGGCAAACGCTTCATCATTAGCAGCAAGTGTGACGGCTGTAGGTAAGCCGCGTACCAACTCTGCAGCAAAACTTGGGCCTGAAAGCGCACCCCATTTTTGCTCACTGCCAAGCTCCTCTAAAGCCACTTCATAAGGAAGTTTGGCTGACAATGGCTCTAAACCTTTATGCGCCCAAATAATCGGCAGCTTGCATCCAAGCACCTTAATATCTTGGAGAATGCCTCTAAAGCCAGCCGTCGGCACTACAGACAATATTAAATCCGCACCATGAAGCGCGGTTGCTAAGTCATCTTCAACCTGTAGCTGATCGTTAAACTTAAAGTCGCCTAAATACAGCGGATTTGCCCGTGCCTTACGCATACCAGAAACATGACCTGCATTTCGCGCCCAAAGAGATACTTGATGACGCTGGCTAATATTCATAGCCAGCGCAGTTCCCCACGCGCCAGCGCCTAAGACTGCAATTTTAGCCATTTATTCAAAACCCCATGTTGCCGACAACAAAATATAACCTGTAACACCATCGCGATGTTTGACTTTTAGCCAGCCATTATTAAGTTTCGTATCAGCCACCTCTAGCACTACATCTTTCTCTACGGTAGCCACTAAATTCGAAGTGGCATCAGCAGATTGTCTGATTTCAGATTTACTTGCAGTGACCATTACCGTGCGTTTATTTGATAGCTGCTTAGTTTCTACCCAGTTTAGTGCACCTTGCGCATCACGCACTTTAAGCCAATCGCCCAAATTGACAATCACTTCAACAGGATAACTCTGGCTTAACAACAAGACTTTTTTAGCTGCATTTGATGGCGCATCATAAAGCACTGCTTTAGAAACCGCGACTGAACGAAAATCTAGCGCT
>JAYTRW010000414.1:0-11219 GCA_043745985.1 Methylotenera sp. | reverse complement strand
AAATCATTAGCTGCAAAAGATCTCATCATGACCCAAGTCGCTGGTATATCAGCAACAGTGATACGCCAGACATTAAATGGTGAGCCAGTTTATCGCATTTGGTGTGATGGTACTTACGGACCTTATATGTGGGAAGTGCTAATAGAAATTGCTACAGAGTTAGGTGGTGGCGCAGTGGGGATTGTTCAGTATCAGAACTCGTAGTATCAAAATTGGAGTTTAGTGTCAGAACAAGAGCTTGCGATAAAAAATAAAGCTAGTGCTGAGAAACCGTTGGAGATGATTTAATTTAAGGTTGATGCGGATACATTTTATTAATGTAGATGCATTGAATTTTCAGGGAGAAATGAATGAAAACGTTTGATGAAGCAAAAAAGTTTCTAAAAGATAATGATGTTAAGTACATCTTAGCTCAGTTTGTTGATATACACGGTGTTGCTAAGGTTAAGTCAGTGCCTGCCGAACATCTCGGCAGCATTCTTAAAGGTGGTGCTGGCTTTGCTGGCGGCGCAATTTGGGGCATGGGCATTGCGCCAAATGGTCCAGATTATATGGCGGTTGGTGACTTATCAACCTTGACTTTAATCCCTTGGCAACTTGGGTATGCGCGCATTGTTTGTGATGGGCACGTTAATGAAAAGCCTTATGGTCACGACTCACGTGTGGTACTCAAGGCTCAAACAGATCGTCTTGCTAAAAATGGCTGGATTCTTTATACAGGATTAGAGCCTGAGTTTTCTTTACTCCGTAAAGATGAAAAAGGCGGTATTCATCCTTATGATGAAACTGATACCTTACAAAAGCCGTGTTATGACTATAAAAGCATGTCAAAACAATCTGCGTTTTTAGAGCGATTAACTGAAACATTAATTGCGGCGGGTCTAGATATTTACCAAATCGACCATGAAGATGCTAACGGTCAATTTGAAATCAATTATACCTATGCAGACTGCCTAAAAAGTGCAGATGATTACTTGATGTTCAAAATGGCGGCTAGCCATATTGCAAATGAATTAGGAATGATTTGTTCGTTCATGCCTAAACCTTTTGGCAATCGTCCAGGCAATGGTATGCATATGCATATGTCAATCGGCGATGGTAAAAAAAGCTTGTTCCATGATGACACCGATACCACTGGCCATGGTTTATCAAAATTAGCGTATCACTTTATGGGCGGTATTCTTGCACATGCACCTGCAATCACAGCGCTAGCTTGTCCAACAGTTAACTCATATAAACGCCTTGTTGTGAGCCAGTCTCTCACTGGTTCTACATGGGCGCCAGCGTATATTTCTTATGGCAATAACAATCGTTCAACCATGGTACGTATTCCGTATGGTCGTTTAGAACTGCGCTTGCCAGATGGTAGCTGCAACCCCTATTTAGCCACAGCTGCAGTGATTGCCGCGGGTCTTGATGGCGTTAAACGTGAACTGCATCCAGGTGCTGGTCATGCCAACAACCTGTATGACTTGTCACCTGCACAAATGCGTGAGCAGGGCATCGGAATATTGCCACAAAGTTTGGGTGAAGCAATCGACGAATTTGAAGGCGATAAAGTCATTCGTGATGCATTGGGTGATTCACTATCAGAAGAGTTTATCAAAATTAAACGTGCGGAATCGATGGAGTACCAGCGCCATGTTTCTGATTGGGAAATCAATCGTTATGTAGAGTTTTTCTAGGTTTTAGTTACTGATTTTATTGTAAAAGCAAAATTTAACTATATTTGTAAGGAGAAAAGTATGTGTGGAATTGTCGGATTATTGGTAAGAAATCCCAAATTGCGTGACTCAATTGGTGAGCTCATGCTGCCTATGTTAATCGGCATGACTGAGCGCGGGCCTGACTCTGCTGGCATGGCGATGTTTACGGCGCCAGTAGCGGCTGATGCTAGAAAATTTAGCTTGTATTCTGGTATTTCAGATTTCAACTGGACTAAATTAGGCCATCACTTTGAAACACATCTAAGCATCAAGGCTAAGATTGAGCCAAAAGACAATCATGCTGTGTTAACAACAACTCTTGAACCAGCAACAGTAAAAGTGTGGTTGAAAGAACATTATCCACAATTGCATTTATTGTCTGTTGGTCAGTTAATGGACATCTATAAAGACGTTGGTACACCGCAACAAGTGGCTGACCGTTATGACTTTAAGAGTTTCAAAGGTACACATTTGGTTGGTCATACTCGTATGGCAACTGAATCTGCTGTGACGCCTGCGCATGCTCACCCGTTTACTGCTGGTGAAGACTGGTGCTTAGTACATAACGGCTCTTTATCAAACGCACATAGCCTACGCCGTAAACTAGAGAAAGAAGGCATCGAGTTTGAAACAGACAACGATACCGAAGCTGCTTGCCGCTTTCTTCAATGGCGTATGCGTGAAGGTGATGATCTTAAAACTGCGTTAAATCATGGTTTTGAAGAGCTCGATGGGTTTTACACATTATTGATGGGTACAAGTACTGAGCTTGCTCTAGTGCGCGATCCATATGGCTGCAAACCAGCAATCATTGCTGAGCATGATGACTATGTTGCCATTGCTTCTGAATTCCGCTCATTAGCGCATTTGCCAGATATTAAAAACGCGAAGGTGTTTGAGCCTTCACCTAAGGAGATGTATGTATGGAAACTCTAAAATTTGACCCAATAAAATTTGATTTGGATACCAAACCATTACGTGAAGTAAATCAATTCCTTCACGGTGATGCAGGTAGTCTAAACGGGAAAAAAGTAGTCATTGAGAATCCAAATGGCGCGCATAACATAGCGGTAGGTTTAAAAGCCGATGTAGACGTAACGATTAAAGGCCATGCTGGTTATTACGCAGCAGGTATGAATCAAATCGCTAAAGTGACTATCGAAGGTAGTGCTGGTAGTGGTGTGGCTGAAAACATGATGTCAGGTGTAGTGCATGTTAAAGGTTTCGCTTCAAATGCCGCTGGTGCAACCGCCAACGGTGGCTTACTCATCATTGACGGCGATGCTGGTTTGCGTTGTGGTATTGCCTTAAAAGGTGCTGACATTGTGGTTGGTGGTTCTGTAGGCAGCTTCTCAGCTTTCATGGCGCAAGCGGGTAACTTTGTTATTTTGGGTGACGCAGGTGATGGTCTTGGTGACTCAATCTATGAAGCTAAGTTGTTTGTTCGCGGCACGGTCAAAAGCTTGGGCGCGGATTGCGAAGAAAAAACAATGAATGCGGAAGATAAGCAAATTCTAGCGGATTTGTTGAAAAAATCAGGTCATGCAGATGTCAGCCCAGATAGCTTTAAGCAATACGGCTCTGCTCGCACCTTGTACCACTTTCATGTTGATAATGCAGGAGCATACTAAAATGAGTGACGATAAATCTAAAGAAGTACATAAAATCCCTCAAACCACGCCACGTTACTCTGCAACGTTTGATGAATATACCAACTCAGAAATCAGACGTGCTGCCGCAACAGGTATCTACGATATTCGTGGTGCAGGTTCAAAACGTAAGTTGCCCCATTTTGATGATTTACTATTCCTAGGTGCATCAGTCAGCCGTTACCCATTAGAAGGCTACCGTGAAAAGTGCGGTACAGATGTAGTGTTGGGCACACGATTTGCTAAAAAACCAATTCATTTAAAAACGCCAGTGACCATTGCTGGTATGAGTTTCGGTTCATTATCAGGCCCTGCTAAAGAGTCACTAGGTCGTGGTGCAACAGCAGCTGGTACCAGTACAACGACTGGTGACGGTGGTATGACACAAGAAGAGCGTGGTCACTCTACCACGCTAGTTTATCAGTATCTGCCTTCACGTTACGGCATGAATCCAGATGATTTACGTAAAGCAGATGCGATTGAGTTAGTGATTGGTCAAGGCGCTAAACCAGGCGGCGGCGGTATGTTGCTTGGTCAAAAAATTACTGCGCGTGTGGCGAAAATGCGTTGCTTGCCAGAAGGTATCGACCAACGTTCATCATGTCGTCATCCTGACTGGACAGGTCCAGATGACTTAGAAATTAAAATCGCTGAACTACGTGAAATCACAGATTGGGAAAAACCAATTTACGTGAAAATCGGTGCAACTCGTCCTTACTTCGACGTAGCGCTTGCAGTTAAAGCGGGTGCAGATGTGATTGTGTTAGATGGTATGCAAGGCGGCACTGCGGCAACTCAAGAAGTATTTATTGAGCATGTAGGCATACCAATTTTGGCAGCTATTCGTCCCGCAGTGAAAGCATTGCAAGACTTAGGTGTTTATCGCAATGGTAAAGACAGCGTTCAGTTAATTGTTTCTGGTGGTATTCGTAATGGCGCTGACGTAGCTAAAGCCATTGCTTTGGGCGCGGATGCTGTAGCTATTGGTACAGCTGCATTGATCGCATTAGGTGACAATGACCCGCATTTAGAAGCTGAATACAACAAACTTGGTACTACTGCTGGTGCTTATGATGACTGGCATGAAGGTAAAGATCCTGCAGGTATTACAACGCAAGATCCTGAATTGATGAAACGTGTTGATCCTATCAAAGCTGGTCATCGTTTGGCTAACTACATTGCGGTGATGACAATGGAAGCTCAAGTAGTTGCACGTGCTTGCGGTAAGTCACATTTGCATAATTTAGAGCCAGAAGATTTGGTGGCATTAACAATCGAAGCTTCAGCCATGGCACAAGTGCCTTTAGCTGGTACAAGCTGGATTCCAGGAGTTACTAAATTCTGATTCTTTTCTAAGTTTTTCCTACCCAATTTAATTTGGGCTTTATGAGGGTATACGTAATGGATAGTTTTTTCTACTTTAAGGCGGGTTCATCCTCCAACTACCAAATTAAGGTAGAAAAAACATTCATATTAAATGCGCGTATCCTCACTTTTTATTTGTGCGGCTTAACCATAGCTGCATTTTTTTCGTCTATAGAAACTGCCTTATTACCAAAGCCATGTCGATATTTAATTAACCTACCATTTTGGTGACTACGGTAATCGTTCTTTTAACAGGTTTTTGTCACACGTTTTATTTCACAGGTATTCCAATTTATAAAAAATATGAGGAGAGTGTTATGAGAGATGATAATAAAAAACGAATGAATGATATGTATATGCGAGACTGCCTGATGGCTTGGTTCGATGTTGCATTGTTATGGGCTGCTGTGATTTTTGTGTTAATCGCAATATTAGGCATAGTGAAAGACGACAACATTCGCTCAGTACTGTACGTGGCTAGCTTTATGTTGATGCTTTTCAATACAGCATCAGTTTTTGCGATGACCAAGCACTTCAAAGAAGATAAAGACTTCATCTATGGTTTAGATATCAAACATCTAGACGCCAACCGTGCCGCTAAATTCAACCATTAGGAGAACCGTATGAGTAAAAACTATACCCCTCCAAAACAGGGCATGTTCGGTCAAATTTTTGACACAATTTTAGTCCTGGTCTTGGTTTACGCCAGTCTGATGGTGCCGTTGCTATTCAAAGCAGAAGCGAAAGCTGAAGCTGCCGCAGCAAATGCGACAGCCGCTGTAACGGTCAGCTGGGAGTCGTTAGGGCAGAATGAAATACAGCAACAGCAATGGGTAAAACTTGGCTATGATCCCGAAAAAGCTGCAACATTAATTAACAGCAGATTCGATTACACCATTGATCCACTGATGTTGATCATTACCATACTTGTGGTTGCTGGCTACTTTATTTTCATGTTGAAGGTGTCAGATAAACAATACCGCGAAGTCATTAGAGAAAAATTCGATAATAAATAGTTGCTCACTTTAAAGGGAGAAATATCATGAAGTTTTGGGATATTCTGGTGTATGCAGCATGGAGCATATCAGCGGTCATGTTGGTTTGGATGGTAGTAGATGCATTTATGATTTCTTCGCAATACGACGAAGAATATTTGATGAGTTCACGTGAAGGTGGTGAAGACGATGTCGTTCACGGCGTTCATTTAGAAGAGGGGAACTCATGATGGCTAAAGTGAAAATTACGACTAGCAGTAGTAAGCCTATCGCTATGCTTAAAGTACTCAACCCATTTCATATATGGGCTTTGGGTGTTGGTATCGTGCTGGTTGGTGAGTTTATGGGCTGGAACTTTACGGTAGGCAAGGGGGGTGCTTACGCTTCACTCATTGCTTGTTGGGTGATTGGTTTACTATACACCTGTGTAGCGATGATCGACTCGGAAGTTACTTCAACAGTGGCAGCGGCAGGCGGGCAGTATACGCAGGCCAAGCATATTGTCGGACCGCTGATGGCGTTTAATGTGGGGCTTTACCTAGTGATGGCATATACCATGTTGTGTGCTGCCGATGCCTTGGTGGTAGGTGATCTCATGAAGTCTGGCGCTGAGGTCATGGGATATGCCAACTTAGATACCAAGCCATTTGTGGTGTTGACGGTGGCTTTTCTTGCTTGGCTCAATTACCGCGGCGTGTTCGCAACACTCACACTTAACTTAGTCATTACCTTTCTTGCCTTTGCCTCTTTGATTGTTTTATTCCTATCGGTAGACCCATTGCATCAAGGAGTTGTACTTCAACATCAAGCACTACTCACAGATTTGCCTTATGGTTGGATTGGTGTGGTTGCTGCCCTGCAATTTGGTATGTGGTATTACTTGGGTATTGAAGGTACTTGTCAGGCAGCAGAAGAGGTTCGCTCAGCAGGTCGCTCTATTCCACTTGGGACGATGGGCGGTATGATGACTTTGTTAGTCGCTGCGACTATTACATGGTTTGTAGCAACGGGTTTAATGCCTTGGCAATACTTAGGGCAAGCAGTCACACCTATGTACGATGCGGCAACCTTGTTGGGTAGTAGTCAGTTGCAATTGATGTTGTTTGTGGCGACAGCTTTTGCTGCAATTGCTTCAGCAAACGGGTGTATCAATGATGCGTCACGCGCTTGGTTCTCATTAGGTCGCGACCGTTACATGCCTGTGTTCTTTGGTGCTATTCATCCTAAATACCGTACACCTTATCGCTCGGTACTATTTTTAGTGCCTATCGCGATTTCGTTTGCATTTACAGGATTGTTGGATCAAGTGATTACGTTCTCTATCCTATCTGGCTTGCTTGGCTATACATTCATGACATTTAACATGATTAAATTCAGAAAAATGTGGCCATTAGGGTCGATACACCGTGGTTATATTCATCCGTTCCATCCAATACCAGCGATTACATTGCTAACCTTGTGTTGCGCTACTTATTTTGCGACTTTCTTGGGTTACGGTGCTTCACTGTTATCTATCATGGCGTTCTATATCTTGGCATCAATCTGGTTTGTGTTACGTCGTTACAAGTTCGTAAAACGTGCAGATCAATTCACCATGCCTTGGCCTCGTCCAAAAGGTTATTAAGCTTTCAATTGATGTAAACCATTGGCAGCGGCTTAAACCCCGCTGCCACATAAGGCTTAATATGAATATAGTCGTTTTACTATTACTCAGCGTGATGGTGGTGATGTTATATCGCAAACATCAGCATGCGGTAAGTTACCGAGCCGATGCTAGAGGTCGGATATTTGACGAGTGTGCGCCGTTACTGGCAAATACGCAGCAACGTTTAGATAAAGCAAACTTACCAATACTTGAAGGTGATTATAGCGGTTACAAGGTGTCACTAAGTATTGTAGAAGATACACTTGGCTGGCGAAAAGTGCCGCCACTATGGTTGTTAATTAAGGTGGGCGCGCATGTGCAAAGTACTGGCACCTTAGATTACATTGTTAGACCATCAAATAACGAGTTCTATAGCCCTTCATGGCAATGGAATGGAAACTTAGCTATTCCAGTAAGTTGGCCGCAACATGCAATTCTGAAGTATCAACATGAAGCTGTTGATTTGGATTTAATTGATTCGTACGTACCTAAACTATTCGCCGATGCGAATATGAAGGAGTTATTAGTCACCCCTAATTTTACTAGATTGACCTATATGGTTAAACAGGCTGAACGAGGGGAGTACCTCATCATGCGAAATGCTATTTATGAAAATACGCCTATTGCTAAAAATATAGTAGAGGCTTTATTAGAGCAGGCTATCGCTATACGGATAAACATAGAAAGCTCAGAAGAAGTTTTAAAAAGCCAAGCGGCATAAACAAGGGAAATTTATGACAACAACCGATAACCATACGCTACAAAAACCTTTAGACGCAAAACTGGTGTTACTTGTCGCTATTTTCCTGCCTGGGATGGGGCAGGTAATTAATAATGCACCTAAGCGAGGTTTCTTTATGGCGTGTTTTATGATTATTCTCGGCCTGATTACCTTTAACTTAGCGCAACCGCATATTTCAATGGTAGGCAAGCTTTCGGGGGGGATTTTCATTTATGCGATTTCTATTTTAGATGCTTATTATTGGGCAAAATATCGCATGGAAATATTTTCAAGCGAGCATTGATTAAGCTTTAACGTGTGTTTGACATACCTATCCAAACGTAGTAGTACTTAAAGAGAATTGTTTGGAAAGCAGCCAAGAAAGAGAATGTATTACGTAAGTTTGACACTGAGTCATCTCCTAACCTTACGTTGAGTAGCAACCTTAAAGGAGGCAAGCCGTTTACATTTGGGTTTGCACTTGCCTCCTTCTTTTTTAAGGATTTTTACATTGTGGCTCAGTACATTATTCAAACGATTGGTATGAATAGAGTAATTTAAGAAAGAAGATATAGATGAATTTGCCGATAGATTTTTCATTACAAGATGTACAAAACTTGGCGGACACCCGCCAACTTGCGATTGATAAAGTTGGCATTCGCGCAATACGTCATCCAGTCATCATTAAAGATAAAGCAGGCAGTGCCCAGCATACAGTGGCCATGTTTAATATGTACGTACATTTGCCCAAGCATTTTAAAGGCACGCATATGTCTCGTTTTGTCGAGATACTTAACGAAAAAGAGCGTGAAATATCTGTAGAGAGTTTCAAGAGTATCTTGCAGGAAATGGCGACAAGATTAGAAGCTAAATCTGGTTACATCGAAATGACTTTTCCATACTTCATTAATAAATCCGCACCTGTTACTGGCGTGAAAAGTTTACTCGATTATGAAGTTACCCTGATTGGGGAAATAAAAAATGGAAAACATGACGTTAAAGTTAAAGTATTAATTCCAGTCACTAGCCTTTGCCCATGCTCTAAGAAAATCTCTGCGTATGGTGCACACAATCAACGCTCGCACGTCACTATTACCATTGCCTTAAAAGAGTTCATGTGGCTTGAAGATATGATCAAGATGGTTGAAGCACAAGCATCTTCTGAGCTTTACAGCCTGCTCAAACGGCCAGATGAAAAATACGTGACTGAACTCGCTTACGATAATCCAAAATTTGTAGAGGATATGGTGAGAGATATTGCAACAGTCTTTAAAAATGATCCTCGAGTAAAAAGCTATGTGATTGAATGTGAGAATTTTGAGTCTATACATAACCATTCCGCGTATGCATGTATATCAAGTGAACATACTACAAATGTAGAAGATAAACCTGCTAAATCGCATGAGGCTAGCTCTGTGAGTCCCTGTGTTTCTAGCGAAAATGGCTATTGTGAGTAAATGATGAACGATATTGTTAACCTAAATTATTTGGAACAAGTGAAAATGATACCTGCGTTTAAGGTATTAGAAAATCCTACTGTTTCTATTAGCCCAATGGCTGAAATTATTGAAGAAATGCGCCAAGGCCACATGGTGGTGTTATTGGATGATGAAGATCGTGAGAATGAAGGCGACTTAGTCATGGCGGCCCAATTCGTAACAGCAGCAGACATTAACTTTATGGCTAAGTACGGACGCGGTTTAATTTGCCTGACGCTAACAGAGGAGCGCGGTAAACAGCTCAATCTTGAGCCTATGGTGACAAAAAATGGTACGAAAATGGGTACCAATTTCACAGTTTCTATTGAAGCTGCTGATGGCGTTACTACGGGTATTTCAGCTGCCGATAGGGCGCATACTATTCAAGTAGCGGTTGATGTGAATGCTCGGCCACTAGACATAGTGAGCCCTGGGCATGTATTTCCATTAATCGCACAAAAAGGTGGCGTGTTGGTGCGTGCAGGTCATACTGAGGCTGGTTGCGACCTTGCGAAACTAGCTGAACTTGAGCCAGCGTCTGTGATCTGCGAAATACTAAAAGACAATGGGGAAATGGCAAGGCTGCCAGATTTACTTGAGTTTGCCGCGAAGCATGATTTGAAAGTAGGCACGATTGCCGACTTAATTAGCTATAGAAGTCAGACTGAACGTTTGGTGACTAGGGCCGCTGAGCGCAGTATCGAGACAGCTTATGGTGAATTCAAATTAGTCGCATTTAAGGATACCGCCGCTAATGAAACACATTTGGCGTTAGTCAAAGGTAACGTAAACGCTGATAAAAGTGTACTGGTTAGAGTGCATGAGCCTTTAACTATCATTGATTTGTTAGATGCAAGTAGTAAGAGCCACAGCTGGAGTTTGCCACATGCGATGGAGCACATTAGCAAGGCAGAATCTGGCGTCATTGTTATGCTTAGACGACGAGAAGAAAGTGAGGATATTGTTCATGCAATCAAATCCGCAGGTCAACCAGTTGACAATCAATATACGCTTAAAGATTATGGAATTGGTGCGCAGATATTACGAGATTTGGGAGTGGTAAAAATGCGCCTGATGGCAGAGCCTCGTAAGATTCCAAGCATGGCAGGATTCGGCTTGGAAGTAACCGAGTTTATAGCCTGCTAAGCTTAATTCGTAGGCTGGAGGCTGCGCTCAGAGCTGCAATGCACCTAGCTAGCCTTACCTTGAGTGCGTCTATTCTCCGTAGTTGGAAACAAATGCTCTAGCGCAAATCAAACAGATAAAACTCACTGCGCCTATTACTACTATGGCTAAAATATCAGCGCCTGCATAACCCCAAAACTCACTCATCATCATTCCTTTTGTTATGGTAGTAGCAGCCCAGTATCTACCATTCTTGTTATTCCAAAATCTGAAACTTGATATTTAAAAACTAACTTTGCTTTACCATTGATTATTTCGAGTTTACTTTCAATGCGCTTTATCAAGCCAGCAGCTGCTAATTCATCTAAAGCGATACGTAAGGTTTTTTCTATGAAACTCCCAGACTCATCATCCTCAGTCAACACTTTTTCAATGAGTGAACCTAGCCAATAAAATGGACAAACAACCCCTCATAAGATTAAATTAACTTTACATTTTATGAGGACAATGATGACTAAACGTTACAGCGAACAAT
>JAYTRW010000413.1:0-1049 GCA_043745985.1 Methylotenera sp. | reverse complement strand
CATTCTCGCGAAAGCGAGAATGACGCGGCAGTGTGAGGCACTATTTCTGCCAAGCATCCTTCAAAGTCACCGTTCTATTAAACACAGGCTTATTCGCCGCACTGTCTTTTTTATCTGCCACAAAATAGCCGTGGCGTTCAAATTGAAAGCTATCTTCCGCTTTGGCGTCTTTTAAGCTTGGTTCTAGTTGCGCGGTAATTACGGTGACTGAGTTAGGGTTGATGTCGTTTAAAAAGTCACGGTCGCCTTCGCCGGGATGTGCTTCTTTGAATAGTCTGTCGTACAGGCGTACTTCACATTCGTAAGCGTGTTGTGCTGAAACCCAGTGAATATTGCCTTTTACTTTGACAGAATCTGAACCCGGTGTGCCTGATTTAGTATCTGGCAAATATTCGCAATGCACTACAGTCACATTGCCTTGCGCATCTTTTTCGCAGCCTGTGCATTTCACCACGTAGCCATAACGCAAGCGCACCATGCCTTCTGGCGTGAGGCGGAAATAACCTTTACTTGGCACTTCCATAAAGTCTTCACGTTCAATCCATAATTCGCGAGTGAGCGGCACTATGCGTTTACCTAGCTCTGGTTTTAATGGATGATTTGGCGCGAAGCAATCTTCTACTTGTGACTTTCCATCAGAATCCAGTGGATAATTGTCGATAATCAATTTGATTGGGTCTAGCACAGCAATGCGGCGCTCAGCATTGAGGTTAAGCACTTCGCGCATACAGTCTTCAAAGGTTGAATAATCAATCCATGAATCTGCTTTGCTAACACCGATACGGTCAGTAAACAGTTTAAAGCCTTCTGCCACATAGCCACGGCGGCGCGCACCTGCGAGCGTTGGTAGGCGTGGGTCATCCCAGCCGCTGACGTGTTTTTCTTCTACCAATTGTATGAGTTTGCGTTTTGATAACACCACATAGGTGAGGTTTAAACGTGCAAACTCATATTGTTTTGGTAGTGGATGCGCTAATAAGCCAGCATCTGCAAGGCGCTCTAAGAGCCAATCGTAGAATGGGCGTTGATCTTCAAACTCTAAGGTACAG
>JAYTRW010000412.1:0-3653 GCA_043745985.1 Methylotenera sp. | reverse complement strand
CTTGCGTTTTAGCCACATAGTAAACAAAGTGCTTAAACACACGCTTATCAATCACTTGAGCCGCTTTATAAATCAGCGTTGGCAATTTGACTGCGCGTAACACACCATCCCAGAATGCCAGACGCTTTAAAGCCTTAGTGGTGACATCTACAGGGCACTCAAATTGAATAGAAATAAACGCAGCAATCACGACCTGGTGTTTATTTAATAGCTGTGTTGCCGATGTATCCAATAATGGCGCCAAATGTCCATCCATCGCCCATTCAGAGGCAATATGCGTGAACACTTCATTTTTATGCCACATCGCCTCATGCGCTGGAACAAAATGATTATATGCAATCACATCAATATATAAGTGGCTGATATAGCCAATGGCAATCGCCGTTTCTTCTTCTGTACGCGCGGATTGCATCAGTTGATGCCCATTCTCCCAAAGATGAGTCTTGCAATAGTGAGGACTCACAATCGCCAAATCAGGCAAGCAAGCGCCTGCCATCACTAACTCAGGAAAGTTTTTAATAGCACGTTGCAAGCGTGGATCCAATAATGGCATCGCCCAAAGCAACGATTGCGCAAAATAGAGATGCGTCACTAGCCCCCAAGCATTCACATCCACTGAATACAGGCAACATGGCAACCACCAACAATAATATTGAATGAATTTTGGTATTCGCATAGCGTGTAATTTGCCATGCAGTGATGATGTATTGGTTACAAATATATGACTATTTCGTGAAAACTTTAAAAACTTAAGTAGGATTTAAAAAAAGGTTTCATCAAATCGTCATATTGGGTCGCTATCGTTCGTTTTAACAACTGGTGAATTAACTGATTGATTTAATTGAATGAACTCTAAACTATGAAAATATTATTTATCTCAGATGTCTATTTTCCGCGGATTAATGGCGTATCCACTTCTATCAGGACTTTTGTTTTGCAAATGCAGAACTTAGGTCATGAAGTGCATTTAATCGCACCAGATTATGATGTGGTCACAGAAGATGAATCTTGGATTAAGCGCATTCCAGCACGTAGTATCTATTTTGACCCTGAAGATAAACTCATGAAATACGGCGAGGCGTTGCAATTATTGCCTGATCTTGGAAAAGAAAGATACGACATTATTCACATACATACGCCATTTGTGGCGCATTACCTAGGTCTTAAACTTGCAGCTCAACTGAATATTCCATGCATCGAAACTTACCATACTTTCTTTGAAGATTATTTGCATCACTACTTACCTTGGATGCCGAAATCCATTGCTCGTGGTATTGCTAGAATGATTTCCAAACGCCAATGTAATGCAGTTGATGCTATTGTCGCGCCATCAAACCCCATGTTAGATGTATTACGCAAATATGGCGTTAACGTGCTATCTGAGGTGATTCCAACAGGTTTACAAGAGAGCAGCTTTGCCGATGCAGATGGTCAAGCATTTCGATTGAAATATGGTATTGCTATCGATAGACCTATGTTGTTGTATGTAGGCCGTGTTGCATTTGAAAAAAATATCGACTTCCTATTAGAGATGACCAAACTACTCGCGGAGAAACGACCTGATGTTTTACTGGTAGTGACTGGTGAAGGCCCTGCAGAGGCGAGTTTACATAAACTTGCCAAAACATTAGGTATAGAAAAAAACGTTCAATTTATCGGTTATTTAGACCGCAACAAAGAACTTAACGCCTGCTATGAATCCGCAGATATTTTTGTATTCGCATCTAAAAGTGAAACTCAAGGCTTAGTGCTATTAGAAGCGATGGCACAAGCCACGCCAGTAGTCGCGATTGCTGAACTAGGCACAGCTTCTATTTTAATTGAAGGAAAAGGCGCGTTGATTGCGCCAGATGACACCGCTAAATTTGCAGATAGAGTACATCAATTATTACTGAACCCTGAGCATCGATTTGAACTGGGTACACGGGCAAAAAATTATGCTTTGGATAAATGGACCGCAACATTGCAAGCGCAACGAATGATTAAATTTTATGAGGAAATCATTCTCAGTCCATCAACACGTCAACCTTATCTCAAGACGCATCTTGATCCTATAAAAGGTTAATTGGCAAGTTGAGTAAAGTATCGACTTAAGTTGATTTTTGCATCACTAACTTTTGCACAACCAAGCTGCCGACCATATCGCCCTCTACGTTCACAGCGGTGCGCAAGGTATCAAGCAGCCTATCAACAGGTAGCAGAATAGCAATAGCTTCGGCAGGCAAGCCTACTGACTGCAACACCATTACCATAGTAACCATGCCCGCACTAGGTATGCCTGGTGCGCCCATGGCGGCTATCATGGCAGTGAAGAACACAATGAGTTGCTGCGCAAGGCTGAGCTCTACGCCAGCCAAATTAGCAATGAATATTGCCGCGGCAGCTTCATACAACGCGGTGCCATCCATATTGATGGTGGCACCTAGTGGTATCACAAAGCCAGCAATTTCAGGTTTAACATGCAAATGCTGAGTGGTGCACCGTAAGGTCACTGGTAGCGTGGCTGAACTTGAACTGGTAGCAAATGCGGTAATGAGAGACTCACGCGCGCCGCGCCAAAACCATATGGGTGACCTGCCTGTAAATAAATACAAAATCAACGGCAATAAGATGACACCGTGGATTAAAAGTGAACCAACGATTACAGCTACAAACTTAGCTAAGGTGCTCAACATGGCTGCATCTTGCACCGTAATTAATTTGATCAGCAACGCCATAATGCCAAGTGGCGCTAATCGCATCACCCAACTCACAATGTGCATAGTCACATCTAAGCCTTCTTGCAATAGCGCAAGTATGTTTTTAAAACGCTCGCCACCCATCACTAAGGTAATGCCTAAAATGAGCGCGAATGTAACTACAGCCAGCACATTGCCTTGTGACAAAGCCGTAAAAGGATTGAGAAACAAGCCATGAAGAAATTGGGCAAAAAATTCTGGCAAAGGTAATTGCTTTGCTTCAAAATTTTGCATGGCATCTTGAAACATCGCCAGATGTAAGCCTGCCCCTGGCTTAAAGTAATTACTCGCGACGAGCGCCAGAGTAATTGCGATGGCCATACTACTGATAAAAAATAGCAAAGTAGTCACCCAAACGTGATGCATTTGCTGATGTTGCCGCAAATTAGCAATGCCAACGCTAATCGAGCAAAATACCAGTGGGATCAAAATCATTTTGAGCAAATCAATAAACAGCGTGCCGACTAGCCCTGAGGCGTAAAGGCCAGTCTGCACTACATGATTTTCAGCACCCAGCGAATGAAAATACAAACCAAGCCCAACACCAAAAATTGCACCTAATAATATTTGGACGTTAAGGCTCGGGAGCTTCATGATGCTTACTCTTTAACAGCCTTAGTTTTAACAGCTTTAGGCTTAACGACTTTTTCTTTCACAACTTTTTCTTTGATTAGGCTCTCTTTTACAGCCTTTACCTTAACCACTTTTGGTTTAGCTACTTTTTCTTTAATCTTAACTTCTTTTACTACAGCTTCTTTAACCCCAGTCTCCTCAACTGCAATCTCTTCAACCGCAGTTTTTTTCACGGCTTTCGGTTTTGCTGCTGCCTTTTTTGCTTTTGGCTCTGTCGCAGCCACTTCTAGCAGAGTTACCTCTGCAGCAACTACAGGTGCTGCTACTTTCGCAGGCTGACTT
>JAYTRW010000411.1:0-1052 GCA_043745985.1 Methylotenera sp. | reverse complement strand
CAGACTCCGCATGTCGTGCTAGTTGATAGGCCGCATAAAGTTCGTAATGCTCTTCATGGTAAGCAATCGGCAAAATAGTTGTGGTGAGGGTCTGATGTTGTTTGAATGCACGCTTCTGGCTGCGATTTGGCATAAAGTCATTTAGCCTCACTCGCACTGGTATGCATTCTCTGCAGCTTTCGCAATGAGGCCTGTAGGCAAACTTACCACTACGTCTAAAGCCTTGCTGAATCAGGCCGCTGTATATGTGCGCATCAATTAAATGCTGTGGTGTAGCAATTAAACTTTGTGCAAGTTTATTGGGCAAGTAGCCACAAGTGTAGCCAGTGGTCACGTAAAACTGCAGCTTATTTAAAGGCGGCTCTGATGGCGTTGTCATGTTAAGTGCTGATTCAATTAAGACTGTGTCAAAAATGTTAGATGTTGCATAAATAGCTCTCGATCAATTTCACGTCCGCCAAAGCTGGAGAGTAAGGGTGTTTTCATCTGGCAATCTATCAGGCTAACGTTTTGCGTTTGTAAGTATTTGACTAGATTTACAAAGGCTACTTTTGAAGCATCCGTCACATGATGAAACATACTTTCTCCATAGAACATGCGCCCAATTTTAATCCCGTAACAGCCGCCGACTAATTGATTGTCAAGCCAGCTTTCCATACTTATGGCATAGCCTAAGCGGTTAAGTTCACAGTAAGCTTGAATCATTTCAGGGCTAATCCAAGTACCTGCTGGATTGTTGTTTTCATCTAATCTAAGAGTGTTGCTGCAGGCTGTCATGACTGCACGAAAGCTTGTATTAAAACGTACTTCAAAAGGTTGTTTTTTTAGGGTTTTTTTGAGTGAGTTCGATACTTTTAATTCATCAGGAAAAAGTACCATGCGCGGGTTTGGGCTCCACCACATTACAGGTTCGCCTTCGCTAAACCACGGAAATATGCCTTGTTGATAGGCTGTCAACAGACGCGCTTCAGATAAATCACCGCCAATTGCAATTAAACCGTTGGGCTCTTTTAATGCCATAGATAAAGGCGGAAACTCACAGTCGTCGTCAA
>JAYTRW010000410.1:0-1053 GCA_043745985.1 Methylotenera sp. | reverse complement strand
GTGGGAATACTCACCACCCTACATCACACCACGTGGTAACTTGGTTGAAGCAATTACCGAGGCTATCGAGCAAGCTTATGGCGTAACACCTGAACTATCGACCACTGGCGGCACCTCAGATGGGCGTTTTATCGCAGACATTTGCAAGCAGGTCATTGAGTTCGGTCCGCTCAACGCAACCATACACAAACTCAATGAATGCGTAGGCGTAGCTGATATTGAGCCGCTTAAAGAAACCTACAAACTAACGCTACAGAAATTACTAAAATAAAGAACGTCATGGCAAATAACACACAAAACCAAGCAACAAACGAGCTGTTCACCATTCGTGACTGGATACGCTACGCCGTCAGTCAATTCGAGGCTTCGGACGTATTTTATGGTCATGGCACTGATAACGCTTATGATGAAGCGGTTTGGCTCATCATGAGCGCACTGCACTTACCGATGGATACGCTCAATAACTTTTTAGATGCACGCATTACTACTGAAGAACGAATTAAGCTAGCTAATTTCATCGATCAACGTATCACTCAACACACGCCAACCGCTTACCTCTTAAAAGAAGCATGGTTACAAGGTTTAAAATTTTACGTAGATGAACGCGTGCTCATTCCACGCTCATTCATTGCTGAACTACTTGATGATGGCTTAAGCGCATGGATTGAGTTTCCTGAAATGGTCGAAAGCGCTGCGGACATCTGCACTGGCAGTGGTTGCTTAGGTATATTACTCGCCAGCGTATTTCCAAATGCAGAAATTGATGTGATTGATATTTCGCAAGATGCGATTGATGTCGCCAATATCAATATTGCAAACTACAGCTTGCAAGAGCAAGTGACCGCGATTAAGTCAGACATGTTCACCGCACTTAAAGGCAAAAAATACGATTTAATCATCAGTAACCCGCCTTATGTCGATGCGCCATCCATGGCAGCATTACCGCAGGAATATCAGAACGAGCCACAACTAGCGCTAGGTAGCGGTGATGCGGGTTTAGACCACACACATACTATTTTGCGTGAAGCCGCGAACTACCTGAATGATGACGGC
>JAYTRW010000409.1:0-3671 GCA_043745985.1 Methylotenera sp. | reverse complement strand
TCAAGCAAGCCGAAATGCGTGGTGAAAATATCATGAACGCGATGACGAGCGCACGTATTTACGGCGATAAGCAAGCTTTAGTGAAACGCGCCTTGGCTAGATTGAATCTAAAACAGCTGGAAGCCGCTTTGCAAAAACTGGCCGATATTGATAAAACTGCCAAAGGCGTGATGCTGGGTGATGCTTGGCTGGAAATTTCTAGACTCTGTTTTGGTCTAGCGCGCGTGCGCTCACGTTAGTACATAACAACAATAAAAAAGTATAATCGCTTATGGACATTAAAAATTATATGCAAAACATCGGTGTTGAGGCGCGCAAAGCTTCACGCTTAATGGCGAGCGCCGACACCGATGTTAAAAATTTAGCACTGACGCACATTGCCAAAGCAATCTTGCGTGAAAAAAGCGCGTTGCTCGCGGCTAACCAGTTAGATTTAGATGCAGCCCGTGCGAGCGGCTTAGATGACGCAATGCTGGATAGGCTGACCATCACTGAGAAATCTATCAACACCATGGTAGAAGGTCTGAACCAAATCGCTGGCTTGGCAGACCCAATCGGCGAAATGACCGATTTTAAATATCGCCCAAGCGGAATACAAATTGGCAAAATGCGCGTGCCACTTGGTGTGATTGGTATTATTTACGAAGCCCGTCCTAATGTAACGGTAGATGCTGCTGGGCTTTGCATAAAATCTGGCAATGCAGCAATTTTACGTGGTGGCTCTGAAGCAATTCACTGTAACCAAGCTTTGGCAAAACTGGTGCATGAAGGTTTGGCTGCGGCTGGCTTACCGACTTCTGCCGTGCAAGTAGTGAAAACAACAGACCGCGCCGCAGTGGGCGAGTTGATCACCATGAAGCAATATGTAGACGTGATCGTGCCACGTGGTGGCAAAGGCCTGATTGAGCGTATTTCTAACGATGCGCGTATCCCAGTCATTAAACATTTAGATGGCAATTGCCATGTTTATATCGATGATGATGCCGATTTTGATAAAGCGCTACGCATCCTTGAAAACAGCAAAACGCAGCGTTTAGGCACTTGCAACACGGCTGAATCATTATTAGTAGCTCGTTCTGTGGCTAAAGAAATGTTGCCAAAACTGGCTGATATGTTGATTTCTCACGGTGTTGAAATTCGTGGTTGTGCGGAAACATTAGCGTTAGTGCCATCGGCAAAAGCAGCTACGGAGGAAGACTATTACACTGAATATTTAGCGGCCATTATCTCTTGCAAAGTGGTCGATGGTTTACATGAGGCGATTGCACATATCAACCAGCATTCAAGCCAACATACTGAAGTGATTGTGACGGAAAACTACACCAAAGCGCGTCGCTTCTTACGTGAAGTCGACTCTAGCAGCGTGATGGTGAACGCATCTACTCGCTTTGCAGATGGCTTTGAATATGGCTTGGGTGCTGAAATTGGTATATCTACTGACAAGCTACACGCACGCGGCCCGGTTGGTTTGGATGGCTTAACCTCGCTTAAGTATGTTGTTTTGGGCGACGGTCACGTAAGAGCTTAAAAGGTCTAAAAGTGCAAACGATAGGCTTGCTGGGCGGCACGTTTAACCCCATTCATTTCGGTCATTTACGTATGGCGCAAGAGTTGGCTGAATCACTGAGTTTGCATGAAGTAAAATTCATCCCTTCAGCCAACCCTCCTCACAAACCACTGCCGCCAGTTTCTGCAGAACACCGTGCAGCCATGGTGCAATTGGCTATTGCCGATAACCCACAATTCCAATTAGATGACCGAGAATTAAATAGAGCTGGCGCCTCATATACGGTAGACACTTTAGAAAGTTTGCGCAGTGAACTTGGTGATGAGACAAGCTTAATATTAATCATGGGTAGCGATGCTTTTACCAAGTTTAATACATGGCATCGCTGGCAAGAGATTATCAAACTGTGTCACATTGCTTTGGTGCAAAGACCTGTGCCTACCAATAAAAATGTTTTAACAAAAGAGTTAGAAACTTTCTTGCACAATCATTACACAGAACATGCGGACGATTTGCATGACACTAGCACTAGCGCTGGACTAATCACGATGCAAGCGATTACCCCTCTGGAAATATCCTCTACGGCGATCCGCCAAGCTCTACAACTCAAGCATTCTGCGCGTTATTTAATACCCGATAGCGTGTTGGATTATATTGCGGCTAAGCAGCTATATAGCACGGTTTCAGCTTAACCGTATTTTACCTACCGCCTGATAAACACTATTAACGTACTTACATTTTTACGCTATGCTGCGTGTAGTGTTAAAAGTCATCATCTCAAGGGAGTTCCTATGTTGAAGCAGCCACGCTCTAAAAGCTTAAGGTTAATGTTAGTGACAGTAGTCAGCTTGCTCGTCACAGCTTGTGGCACTAACCCCGTGACGCATAAAAAAGAGTTTCAGCTAGTTTCAGAATCTCAAGAAATCTCGATGGGCACCCAGAACTACGGCCCCACAAGACAATCTCAGGGTGGCGATTACATCATAGACCCTGAACTCACAGCATACGTTAAAAGCGTGGGAGATAAACTGGCAGCAGTTTCTGACCGAAAACTTCCATATGAATTCACAGTGTTGAATGACTCCGTACCAAATGCTTGGGCGATGCCAGGTGGAAAAATCGCCTTTAATCGCGGCTTGCTTTATGCGTTGAATAGCGAGGCTGAGCTCGCTGCCGTCATGGGGCATGAAATGGTGCATGCCGCTGCACGCCACGGCGCAAAAAGTATGGAGCGCGGTATTTTCATGCAAGGCGCGATGATTGCCGTTGGCATAGGCACGCAAAATAGTGATTACGCGAACTTGATTGTCGGCGGCGCTCAGGTTGGCGCACAAATTGCCACCAGTAAATATGGACGCGATGCCGAAAGCGAGGCGGATTTATACGGCATGGAGTATATGAAAAGAGCAGGCTACGACCCTACCGCTGCCGTAACGTTGCAAGAAACTTTTGTACGGTTAAGTGCTGACCGTAAAAGTAGCTTTATTGATGGTTTATTTGCCAGCCATCCACCCTCTGAAATTCGTGTGAATGACGACAAAGCAACACTCGCAAGAATTGGCGCTGGGGGAGATTGGGGTAGAGAAATCTACGCGCAAAAAGTAGACAAGCTCAAATCAACGCAAGCAGCCTATAAAGCTTATGACGAAGGTGTAAAGGCACTTGCCGCAAAAGATACAACAAAGGCCACAATACTAGCTAAAAAAGCGATTGTAGGCGAACCTCGTGAGGCGCGGTTTCAAGAGTTGCTGGGCGACATTGCCTTATCACAAAAAAAACCTGCCGAAGCCTTAACTTACTATAACAAAGCCATTCAAATGCAGCCCGATTACTTTAAACCACACGTGCAAGGCGGTATAGCTTTGTACGACATGGGGCGTAAAGCCGAAGCTGAACAATATCTCGCAAAAAGCAACACGCTATTACCTACAGCGCCTAGCCATTTTCTGCTGGGAAAAATGGCAGAAGAGCGTGGAGACATGCAAGGCGCACTTAAAAATTATGCGGTTGCAGCAGATTCAAACTCTGAAATCGGCAAGCAGTCTAGTGCGGAATACGTACGTTTGGATTTACCACAGCACCCTGCAAAATATCTACAAACCGCAGCGCAAGCGGATAACTACGGTAATTTATTCGCAGTAGTCGCTAACCCAACGCCACTAGC
>JAYTRW010000408.1:0-3675 GCA_043745985.1 Methylotenera sp. | reverse complement strand
CGATTGCTTGCAGGAAATGGGTGCCACCGTTACGTTCTTTTCGCCACTGCATGACAAAGCTTTGCCAGAAGCTGATGCTTATTGGTTGCCAGGCGGTTATCCTGAGTTGCATTTAACAGAAATTAGCGAAAATACAGCTATGCGTGATGCCTTATTGTCAGCATTTAACGCTAATAAACCGATATTGGCTGAATGTGGCGGCATGATGGCATTATCTGAATCCATTAACGGCGAGCCTGCGTATGGTTTACTGGCTGGCAACAGTCATATTGAGCCACGTTTGCAAGGGTTAGGCACGCAACATACGGAGTTGCTAGAAGGCATGGGCAGCATTGGGGCGCATACCTTCCATTATGGCAAGTTCGAAACAAAGCTCATACCTATGTCTCAGGCCAATAGTCGATACGGTGCGGGCGAAAATATTTATCAGCATGGCAGCATCACGGCGAGTTTTCTGCATTTTTACTTTTCGTCTAATCCGCTACTTGCAGCGCGCTTATTTTCTTATGCAAAACCATAAGTTTTCAGACATTGAAATTGCTGCTGTGTATCGCGCCATTGTTGAACGTCGTGATATGCGGCACTTTCTACCCACGCCTGTCGCACCTGAAATACTCACTAAAATTTTGCACGCAGCGCACCATGCCCCCAGCGTGGGGCTTATGCAACCTTGGCGTTTCATTAGAATTACTGATGTGAACACACGCAAAGCCATTCATCAACTCGTAGATAAAGAGCGTGTTAAAACGGCGCAAGCGATTGGTGAATATGAACATACTGCCACTGGGATTGATGCAACTGGGGTTAATTCTAAAAGCGCAGAGTTTCTGCGCTTAAAAGTAGAAGGCATTTTAGAGTGCGGTGAATTACTGGTAGTGTCACTGTGCGATAAACGCGAGGGTCACGTCTTTGGCCGCAGAACCCTGCCAGAAATGGACATTGCCTCAGTGAGTTGTGCCATACAAAACATGTGGCTGGCCTCCCGTGCTGAAGGCCTAGGCATGGGTTGGGTGTCTATTTTTGACCCTGTTGAATTAGGCGCATTACTCAATATACCTGCGGATGCTAAGCCCATAGCAGTACTGTGTTTAGGCCATGTAAGTAGTTTTTACAAAGAACCTATGCTGATAGAATCAGGATGGGCAACTGCTAAACCGCTTGCAGATATGGTGATGGAAAACACTTGGGATGCGTCTAAGTGAATGTAGCAAAATAATCTTTTTAAATAAATGCTTAAAGCAAAATATCAATCATTATGAGATACCCTAAACGCATCGTTTGCTTAACCACGGAACCGACCGAGGTGTTGTATTTGCTCGGCGAGCAAGACCGTATAGTCGGCATTTCTGGCTACACCACTCATCCTGCTATTGCCAGAAAAGAAAAACCGAAAGTGTCGGCTTTCACTAGCGCGAAGATAGATAAAATCTTAGAACTAAAACCTGACTTAGTGATTGGCTTTTCTAACTTGCAAGCAGACATTGCCGCATCGCTTATCCGCGCGGGTGTTGAAGTGCATATTTTCAACCAACGCAGCATTGCGCAAGTGTTGAATATGATTGCTGTGACTGGCGCGTTGGTTGGCGCAACGGAAAAAGCAGCGCAACTGATTGCGACACTTGAAAAAATCTTAGATGAAGCGCAGCAAACCGCCAGCAAATTCACAATAAAACCCAAAGTTTATTTTGAGGAGTGGGATGATCCCATGATGTGTAGCATCCGCTGGGCAATGGAATTGATTGAACTTGCGGGCGGCGAAGATTGCTTTCCTGAACTATCGCATTTCCATAGTGCCAAAGACCGTATAGTCACCCCGCAACAAGTGGTAGAACGTCAACCTGATATTATCATTGGCTCATGGTGTGGAAAAAAATTTCAAGCTGAGCAAGTGATGAGTCGTGAAGGCTGGGCCGATTTACCTGCAGTAAAACATGGTTTCGTGCGTGAAATCAAATCTGCCGATATTTTGCAACCTGGACCATCCTTGATTACGCATGGGTTAAAACAGATCCAAGCGATTATTCAAGAATGGAAGTTATTTATTCATCAGTAAATTTAGCCACTCTCGTCATTCCGTCGTAGGACGGAATCTAGTCAAGGTAAAGTATTCTGTGATTGGCTTAGTACTGATGATTCATTTTGATTAATCAAGATTTGTATTTACATCACAAGATTAGAAAGTCTTTAGCTTGTTGGTAAAAAATACGGGCATGTTGCCTGACTGGATACCAGCCTGCGCTGGTATGACGGATTAAAATTTTTAAGCAAAAATTTATCTGCAAAAGAATTCAAATTATTAGGAGTAGAACTATGTCAGTACATTTAATTTTAGGTGGCGCACGCTCAGGCAAAAGTGCCTATGCAGAAAAGCTGGCGCAATGCAGCGGTCTCGCCGTGACATACATCGCTACCGCACAAATCTACGATGATGAATTTAAAGCCCGCGTGCAACATCACAAAAATCGTCGCCCAGTAGAGTGGGCATTGGTAGAAGAGCCGCATTACCTCGCACAAACGCTACGCAATTTAGATGCGCCAAATCAATGCTTGATTGTGGATTGTTTAACACTATGGTTGGCACAATGGATATGCCCTGACTGCAACCCACCCAAAGACTCAAGCTGGCAAGCTGAGCGCGAAGCCTTGCTAACTACCCTGCCCACATTGCAAGGCACAGTTATTCTAGTCAGTAATGAAGTCGGCATGGGCATAGTGCCACTGGGTGAAATTAACCGACAATTTCAAGATGAACAAGGTCGGCTGAATCAAGTTGTTGCAAGTGTAGCTAATCAAGTGACATTTGTGGCGGCTGGCTTACCTTTAAAGCTTAAGATCTAATAAAAATGCATTCTCTTTGCATGCCCAAAGCCTATAGCCACGGTACAATAAACTATTGAAGACACTTGAAGCAGGGAGTAATCTATGGCCAATAAAGTAGGCCGTTTTGAATTACTACGTAAACTAGGTGAAGGTGCGCAAGGTACTGTCTACCTAGCACGTGACCCACATTTAGATCGTCAAGTTGCCATCAAAACATTGCTTCATGACTCTAAAAATGTAGATATATTGCTGAAAGAAGCACGCATTGTTAGTAAATTGCAGCACAAAAATATCGTTACCCTGTTTGATGCAGGCGAGCACGATGCCAAGGCCTACTTGGTTTACGCCTTCGTTGAAGGCCAGACATTAGAGCAATTACTTAATTATGAAACGACCCTGCCCCCAGCGCAAGCTGCAAAAATCGTCTGTGACATACTGGAAGGCGCAGGTCACGCCCATCTGCAAGGCATTGTGCATTTGGACTTAAAACCAAGCAACATAATGATTGCCGAAAATGGTCAGCCATTAATTATGGATTTTGGTATTGCCTGCAGGATGACCAAAGACTCGGTCAAAAATACTAGTATCAATGGTACTCCCCGTTACATTGCCCCAGAAATCATATCTAGCGAACAGGCTACGGCAAGTGCTGATATATTCTCGCTGGGCGTAATTTTATAAGAACTCGCATTAGGTCACAAAGCTGAGGCTCAAGAAACATCACGCAAAAAACCCACTCTCGCCAGCGAACATTTGGCGACCAGTAATACGCATATCGATGAGCAATTGGAGGAAATCATACGCAAGGCAACCGCCAAGAATCCAGAAGATAGGTTTAGCAATGCTGAAAATATG
>JAYTRW010000407.1:0-3676 GCA_043745985.1 Methylotenera sp. | reverse complement strand
GGTATCACTTTGCTATTATGTTTGAGGCGATTTTTATTCTTACTACGCTAGATGCAGGTACTCGCGTTGGTCGTTTTATGTTGCAAGATATGCTGGGTAATATTTGGCCAAAACTTGGTCGCACCTCTTGGATGCCATCGGTTATTTTCACCAGTGCGCTAGTGGTAGCTGGCTGGGGTTACTTCTTATATATCGGTGTGATAGATCCTAATGGCGGCGTGAATATTTTGTGGCCACTATTTGGTATTGCGAACCAAATGCTAGCAGCCATTGCCTTATGTGTAGCAACAGGTATTTTTGTTAAGTCTGGCAAAGCTAAATATGCTTGGATTACAGGCCTGCCTTTAGTATGGATAGTGATTATTACTAGTAGCGCTGCATGGCAGAAGATATTTAGTGATGATATTCGCGTTGGTTTTTTTGCTGCGGCAAATGATTTAGCCACTAAATTGGCAACAGGTGCGCTACCAGCAGAAAAGGCGGCAGTAGCGCCCCAACTCATATTTAACCAGCAGCTAGATGCATATTTAACGATGTTTTTTGTTACAGTATTGTGGGTGGTGATTATTGACATGCTTTATGTCACCTATAAATATTTAGCGGGCAAGCCAGTGTTACCAATCACAGAAGTAGCGCGAGAGCCAAGTCGTTTGGTAGAGAATTGGGTGAGGGATTAGTATGTTAGAAAAATTAAAGGATTTTTGGCGCTATGTCCGCCGCCTGACGGGCGATGATGCCTATGAGCAATACTTAAAGCATTTTGCAGAGAATCATGCGGGGCAAGAGGATTCTGTAGAAGGCGAGATTGCTCCGCTTACACGAGAAGCTTTTTTTAAAGAGTGGCAAGATAAAAAATGGAAAGGCATCAAACGTTGCTGCTAAGTGCAAATTTTAGTGAAGCTGACATTTCACGCATTATAGAAATGGCTTGGGAAGACAGAACCGCCTTTGAGGCGATTGAAGCGCAATTTGGCTTAAATCAAGATGGTGTAATTAAAGTGATGCGCGCTAATTTAAAGCTTAGCTCTTTCAAGCTGTGGCGTGAACGTACGCATGGGCAAAAGACCAAGCATGCAATGCTGCGAACCGCAGACGTCAAGCGTCATCAGTCAAAACAGCACAACAAGTTGCACAGGTAGTTTTATACCAAAAGGCTAGAAAAAACTACAAACTACGATATATATTATCAATTTGCATCTCGTCTCGTTGTATTTCGTTAGAGATAGAAACTTTTTCAAACTCATGCTCTGAGTCATCCACAGCATTCAAGAAATTAGGTGAGTTAATATATAAAGGTTGAAATCCAGCCTTGAGTTCACTTAATCCAGACTCTTTTTTAAATATTCCTACAAACAAGTTTTTCATTTTCACTCACCTCAAATGGTCATGTACATTGTTCAATATGCAAAGTACATACCATCTTTACGGCATGAAATGAATAAAATTAAGTGATTGATTTATAGATATTATTAATTTGAGGTGATATGTGAAATTTAGAGTTGCAGATGTAACGCTAGATTGAGATGTTGGATTTTAATCGCTTGGTTTAGATTTTCATCATGTGCATGACCAAGCGATTAAAAGTGCTAATTGAAACGTTGTTTTTGTGCCTGAATCCACATCCAGATACCGAGTAATATCATAGGTAAGCTTAGCCATTGCCCCATGCTGAAACCCATCGACAACAAGCCTAAGTAGGCATCTGGCTCGCGAGTATACTCAGCTAAAAACCTGAAACTGCCGTAGCCGATTAAGAATAAAGCTGACACAGCACCAGTTTCGCGTGGTTTTGATGAATATATCCAAAGCGCTGAGAACAGCACGATGCCTTCAAGACCAAATTCATATAGTTGCGAAGGATGACGGAGTAGATTGTCAACTTTAGGAAATACCATGCCCCATTGTGCATTGGTCACACGTCCCCAAAGTTCGCCATTAATAAAGTTACCCATGCGCCCAGCACCTAGGCCAATCGGCACAAGTGGCGCTACAAAATCCATAATGTTCAGCCATTTGATTTGGTATTTATGCGCAAATAACCACATCGCGCATAAAACGCCTAAAAAGCCACCATGAAAGCTCATGCCACCTTGCCAAACTGCAAAAATCTCTAGTGGATGATGGATAAAGTAACTGAACTGGTAAAACAAAACGTAGCCCAGACGGCCACCCAAAATCACACCTAAAGCTCCAAAAAACAGCGCGTCATCGAGCATTGCAATAGTCCAGCCATGCCATTTTCTGTGATTAATTTGCCATTTACCTAAGCCTAAAAACGCTAGGAATCCTACTAAGTACATTAGGCCGTACCAGTGAATACCAAACTTACCAAGGTGAATTGCTATCGGGTCAAAACTAGGGTGAACGAACATGAGAGGTGCGCTATTAAGTAAAGGCTGAATTTTACCTAAGTTTTAATATATAAAGGTTTAAATAAAGGTAATTAAATTGTAATGATGTTGAGCTGGTTGTTTAGTTAAGCTTTGCAAGTGCGATCGCTATCCTGAATGTGGTTTCGATTGGCATAGTCAAAGTCCATAAACTTGGCGTATAGTTCAAATATTATGAATATTAATAACAATCTATTTTAATTAGAGGCTTTATTGAACATACTCATTAGATGCAATTTTTGTCTGGGATATTTATATCAGCATCAAATGCTTACATCAACACATCGGAATTGATTAATCTAAAAGAGGACAAAGGCTTAGCCGCTTACGTAAGCTTATGTGAAAGACTTTTCCTGCTCGCGCAAGATAATATTTGTATTGTCGATACCCACGGTAAACAAGTCTATAAGAACCCCGCGTTACTGGCTTTAGAGGCTGCATATGCTAACACCCATGCTGAAACAGCATGGAATAACGTTTGCCAAGAAGTGAATGCGCAAATGATACGTGCAATGCATACGCGCAGCACCACGTCTTTTGTCTTTGAGTGCGAAGGCCCAACAGCACAATATAATGTCTATGATTTACTACATATAGCCCCAATTATTGATGAGCAAGATGAGGTCTTAGGCGTTCTTGCCATAGGTCGAGATCACGGTTTCTATAAACAAATTGAAAACCAGGAAATCAGACGCCGTGAGTATTACTTACGTGCCTTATTAGATACCTTTCCATTTATGGTGTGGATGAAGGATAAGGAGAGTCGTTTTCTAGCTTGTAACGATGCTTTTGCTAAGGTGGCTAAGCAGCTTTCTGTACATGATCTTGAAGGTAAAACGGACTACGATTACTTTTCAGAAGAAGCGGCTACTAGCTATGTGGAGGGTGATCGAGAGGTGATGCAAACGGGCGTTTGTAAAACACACGTAGAACCTATTATAAAAAGTAATGGTGAAACACATTGGGCTGAAACCTTCAAGTCTTGTGTGGTTGTGAATGACGAGGTGATTGGCACGGTTGGCTTGGCCCGTGATCTTAGTAAAGAGCAATACCTGCAGGCGCAGGTAGCCAAACGGCAGCAAGATTACATGACCTTGGTAAAAAACCTGCCAATTACCATTGTCCGATATGACTTGGATTGTAGGCGTATTTTTGTGAGTGCGCATTGTGATGAGCAATATGGCGTTTCAGACAAAATTTATCTTTTTAAAACCCCTGAAGAGGAATGGAGTCCGTATATTCTTAATCTGTCTGCTCAGGAGTTTACTCAACGATTAAAAAATGTG
>JAYTRW010000406.1:0-1059 GCA_043745985.1 Methylotenera sp. | reverse complement strand
ACGAGACACCAGCGCGTTGAACACCAACCCAGCGGGTTTGGCGCAAATCAAAGGTAAGTTATTTGATGGTTATGGATCATTACTACGCACCACTGATTTGGCGCACAAAGACGCACTAAATGATGCGCATGCAGACAACAAATACACCTTATTAGCAGGCGGCGGTTACGCTCAACAGTTATAAAACATGCCCTGCACCGCAGGCATTGGATTTTTTTCGCAGGGTGGCGCAGGCGCAGTGTTTAAACACATCAAAACACCATTTGGTACCGATGACGAAATGAGTTCACTATTTGGTATTGCCAAAGTAACACCAGGGATTGGCTGCCAAGTGACGGACAAGCTTTCAATAGGTGGCTCTGTTAGCTTGATTTACGCCAGTATTGAGCAAAAGTTTTTTACCCACCCCACCTGCCCCTTGTTTTGCAGGCTTTGAAAATAAAGGCGCAGATACCATACGCTTCGGCTTTAAGTTGGGCTCTCAATACAAGTTAAATGAACAATGGACCTTGGGTGCAAGTTACACAGAAAAAACTGAATTACCGCTCACTGGCGGCACGGCTAAATTTAACTTTGGCTCATCGGGCATTGCTAAATATGACAATCTCAGCATTAAAGGATTTGCGTTACCGCGCGAAATAGCCATTGGCGCAGCCTTTAAGCCAAATGCCGATTTACTACTATCAGCCAAAATCGATTGGATTAACTGGGCAGATGCCATTAACGATGTAACGACTAAATGGAGCGATACTTCAAGCACGTTTGCACCAGCCGTGATGGTGAATGTCACCCAGCAAGATTGGCACAACCAAGTAGTATATGCGCTTGGTGCAGCTTACTGGGTATTATGGCCCATAATGACAGCCAACCGCATTGAAATGGTATTACGCATATTAGCCACCTAAGCGGGTACGCTTCCAGATTTTTTGTCTGGAGACTGCATGCCCGTACTAAGGATTGCTATGCGTAAAATAAAAGAAGTCCTGCGCCTGAAGCTTGAAGCCAAGCTCTCACACGCACAAATCGCTGCAGCCTTGAGTCTTTCTAAAGGCGTTGTCA
>JAYTRW010000405.1:0-11320 GCA_043745985.1 Methylotenera sp. | reverse complement strand
TGCGCTGAATCGTTTTAGTATTGAATTGGGTGATAGAGTGCCTCCCTTTAATTAATGCACTCAAAACCGCATTTACACAGAATTATTTACAGGCTCTTTAAATCATTTCCCCTAGATTATTTTGTTTTAAATACCCGTCGTTTCATTACCAAGCTTGTGTTGTGTCAATGCCCAACCAATATGCTCACGTAATAAAGCAGACTCATCGTTCATGCGATTTTGCAGCGCTGCTACTATTTCAGGCGTAGTGCTTGCATTGCCTAAACCAACCGCGATATTGCGCAACCATTGCTCATAGCCTATTCGGTAAATCGCGCTACCTGCCATATTTTGCTTGAATTGCTCTTCAGTCCAAGCAAAACATTGCACTAAGCTAATATTATCTAAGCCATTTTTAATAGCAAAGTCTGGTTCACGAGTAATCTCAGCAAACTTGTTCCAAGGACAAAAAAGCTGGCAATCATCGCAGCCATAAACACGGTTGCCAATTAGCGGTCTAAGTCCGACAGGAATGCTGGTTTTAAGCTCTATAGTCAGGTAGGAGATGCAGCGCCTAGCATCTACCTCATAAGGTGCTGTAATTGCTTTGGTGGGACATACGTCTATGCAACTGTTGCATGTGCCACAGTGGTTGGTCGCAGTCTTATCGATAGGTAAAGGCAAATTAGTGTAGATTTCACCTAAAAAGAACCATGAGCCACGATTTTTATTGATAAGAAGGGTATGTTTGCCGCGCCAACCTAACCCTGCTTTTTCAGCCAAGGCAACTTCTAACACTGGTGCGCTATCAGTGAATGCGCGGTAGCTGAAGTCGTCTATTTGATATTTTGTCATTTCGGACTGAATTTTTTCACAAAGTTTTTGCAGCTTGTTTCGCATTACCTTGTGATAATCGCGCCCCATGGCATAGCGCGAGATAAAGGCCTTAGAGCTGTCTTGCAGTACAAATTCACTATCTACGGCATTAGGCGGCATATAGTCTAATCGAGCAGAAATTACTCGCATGGTATTCGGTACTAATTCTGCAGGGCGAGTGCGCTTCACCCCATGTTTTGCCATATAATCCATTTGACCATGAAAACCTTTAGCTATCCATGCCTGATGCTCAACCTCAGCTTCTTGCAAATTGGTATCTGTGATGCCAATTTGATTAAAGCCCAGCGCCAAACCCCATTGTTTAATGTCATTGCTCAGTTGAGTGAGTTCAAGCTCATTAAAATTGTTAAGGTCATTCATGGATAACAATTTTACACTTGATTTAGCGGATGAAGCAGCAACCTTAGATTTTGGTACTACTCTCGCGAAAGCGATACAGCCAAATTTAACCATCTACTTGCATGGTGATTTAGGTGCAGGAAAAACCACATTAGTCCGTGGCTTGTTACATGCTTTGGGGCACGTAGGCAAGGTTAAAAGTCCGACCTATACGCTGGTTGAGCCTTATGAATTAAAATATAATGTAACTTCTAGTTTAATGTTTTATCATTTTGACTTATATCGTTTTAATGATGAAGAAGAGTGGGAGTCTGCAGGGTTTAGAGACTACTTTAACGCCAACAGTGTCTGCGTGATTGAGTGGCCTGAAAAAGCACAAAATGTGCTGCCAACACCAGATCTCAATATTACCTTTTCTATTAAAAGTGTAGGCGAAAACTTAGTACGTAGTGTTAACCTATCGGCACATTCAACACTAGGGCAACAATGCTTGCATACAATTTTCACTCAGAAATGATGATTTAACATGATGAACTTTAAGAAAATAAATAATGTATTTTGGTCATTTAAAAAGACCAACTATTTTGGCTTGATGCTGTTGGTCAGTTTTAATTTGACAGCGCTTAGTTTTGTTATATCAGCGCAAGCTGCGAATATCGTTACTGCTGCACGTGTATGGCCAGCGCAGGACTACACGCGCATTACGCTAGAGTCTGCTCAACCGTTTGCTTATAAGATGTCTCTCATCCAAAACCCTGATCGCGTGGTGGTAGATATTGAAAATATCGATTTAAACTTAGTGGTTAAATCATTAACCGATAAAATTTTAGCGAGCGACCCATATATCAAGCAAATTCGCGTAGCTAAATTTCAACAAAACGTGGTGCGACTAGTCGTGGATTTAAAAACGGAAGCTAAACCTAATGCATTTACTTTAATGCCAACAGGTGATTATAAGTATCGCTTAGTACTTGATGTTCACCCGCTTAAAGATCCACTCATGGCAATGATTGCTGAGCGAGATGCAACGGCTAACTCTGCCAATACTAGTTCATCGAGTACTAGCTTATCAACACAAACTGAAACGCCCAATCAAGTAATTGTCGCGCAAGAGCCAACCAATAGCTCTAGTCAGCCAAATATCATTGTGGAGCCTTTGCCAACGCAGATTGAAGCTACCGAACCTAATGTAACAAAAACAAGCAAACCCGCTGAAGCCACTAAGACAGCTGAAGTCAGTAAGCCAGTTGAGCCACCCATAACAAAAGTAGAAATAAAGTCGCCAGAAGTTAAGGCTTCCGAAGTGAAAAATCAAGAAGCTAGCCCAAATGCTTCGCCAGAAATAACGCAATCTAAAGTCAAGAAAAGTGGCCGTCAAATTGTCATTGCGATTGATGCAGGTCACGGCGGTGAAGACCCAGGTGCGCGTGGCGCCAATGGTAGCCATGAAAAAGATGTTACTTTGATGATTGCCAAAAAACTCAAAGAAAAGATTGATAATGAGCCCAACATGCGCGCCGTACTAACCCGCGACAGTGACTTTTTTATTCCTTTGCATGGTCGTGTTGTTAAAGCACGCAATATGCAGGCTGATTTATTCGTTTCCATTCATGCTGATGCATTTACTAATCAATCTGCAAGAGGCTCATCCGTATTTGCTTTATCTGAACGTGGTGCTACTAGCGCCAGTGCGCGTTACTTAGCTAAAAAAGAGAATGAGTCCGATTTGATTGGCGGCGTGAGTTTGGATGATAAAGACCCCGTGTTGGCGAGAACCTTGCTTGATTTATCGCAAACTGCAACCATTAACGATAGCTTAAAGTTAGGTAAGGCTGTGCTTACACAAATAGGTGCAATCAATACTTTACATGCTAGCCGTGTTGAACAGGCGGCTTTTGCGGTGTTGAAATCACCAGATATTCCGTCGATTTTGGTTGAAACTGCTTTTATTAGCAACCCAGAAGAAGAGCGCCGGTTGAACGATGCGGGATACCAAGATAAATTGGTTACGTCTATATTGACTGGAATTAAAAAGTATTTTGCGACGAACCCTGCATTAGCCAAAACTAAAGTAGCTTCAGACTAAGTTTTAATTAAGCCAACACTGAATTTTCTACAAATGAGTTTGCTACGCTAGTAATTCTTAGCGTTTAGTTTTCAAAAAATCAATTTCTCTCGATGTGTCACCATAACCTGCTTGGGTTAGCAGGGCTTTTTCTATATAGCCACTCACGCGCTGACGTAACGCGCGAACATACTCTCCATCCACAAAAGTCTTAGCAAATTTAAAGCTTAACCACGCATACAAGCTTAAGTTATGGCTTAGCAGTTCAGCTGCTTCTAAATGTTTAGGGCTGTCTGATTCTAACCAGTTAGGCGGGGCAGGTAGGTGACGTATTTTGGAGTCAACCACGCTTTGCAAACAAAGTAAGTAATAGTCTTTCTCAAATGCAACATTGAGCGAAATCGGCGCGCAGACGAATATAAATTTGTCTTTTAATGACATCGTTGGTGCATATTTATCAACCAGTATCGCTTGCGCAATTTGAGTGCTAAGCGATGTTTGTGCGAACAACTCTGAATCAATACGCGTTCTTTGTTGATGATATATGAGGACTTCGGCAATTCTTCTTGTATGTAACTTCTGAGAAATTTCCCCAATTTGGCCGAAACTAATACTGACTGGCAACTTTGTTAAATCTGACGTGTCGTCTGTGCTTAGCATGTGTTCAATATGTATCAACTCATCATTTTCAAGGACGTTTACATAACCAGTATCATAAATGCCGAATCGACCTGCGCGTCCCGCAATCTGGCGTACCTCGGTTGAGTTCAGCTGGCGTGAAGCGACCCCATCAAACTTATGAATATTTGAAAAAATGACACGTCGTATAGGTAAGTTCAGACCCATTCCTATCGCATCGGTTGCCACCAAAATATCAGCTTTACCTGTACAAAAACGCTCAGACTCAGTTCTACGCACTTCAGGTGAAAGCGCACCATAAATGCTCGCCACGGTAAATCCCCATTGGCGAAATCTTGCGGAAAACGTCAGTACATCTTTGCGGCTAAATGCAATAATGGCGTCGCCTTTTTGCAACTTTAGCTTGAGCTTTTGGCGGCTGTAATGTTTGCCACAAATGCTTTCATCCTCAAGTAGCAATGGCGTTTTACGGCTTAAATAAGTAATTTCATAGGCTTCATCCATGGCGGAAATCGCTGCAACGCAGGGCGCTGTCACGGCGGTTGAGCCGCAGATAAACACCTTGCTTGCAGGCACGCCAACCAATGCGGCAGTCCAGGCGCTGCCTCTATCGGTATCTTGCAGCATTTGAATTTCATCGATAATTGCAACTTCAACGACATTGGATGGATTCATCATTTCAATAGTAGAGGCTGTATGTTGTGCACCAACCATCAGTACACGCTCTTCTCCAGTAATCAGGTTACATGGCACGCCAGATGCGACTAATCGATCGCGAATTTCCATCGCTAGCAATCTTAAAGGCGCTAGATAAACGCCAGACTTTGCTTTTTCTAGGGCGATAAGTGCCTGATAAGTTTTCCCTGAGTTAGTAGGGCCTAGGTAAAAGTGGTGATGGCGTTTGAGCATGCGAGCTTGAGTAAAACTTTTTGCATAATGATGAGCCATTGAATATTTTTAACAGAATGAATACAGATTAAGAATTTAGCGTAAAGATTCACTATTGCCAATTAATCATTTGTGATGGGCTGGAATGAGTTTTGCTTGTATAGCTATTAAAACAAGCGCTAACGCAAAATTTTGCAGAGATAAATTTTTTTAGAGAAAAGTTGGCGAGTAATTTTGAACTTAGAGACACGACGTAATCAAAGCGCATCAAACTATGCAAATCCTGAATTTGACATTACGAGCGAAACTTTTGGCCACTTGATTAATATTTCAGGGCGTCAACGCATGTTATCTCAGCGCATCATTTTGAACATATTTCTTTCAACCCATGGCCATGAAAATGCGTTAAAAGCAGCACGTGATGATTTGGAATTATTTAGAGGCAGTCATCATGCCTTGGTGATTGGTAATAGTGAAATGCCAGGTGTGTTCTTTGAAAGTCTCAGACTCGCCTACTATAGTGAGTTAGATGGGCACAAAAAGAACTTAGAGTTTATTAATCTAGCGGAGCAAACCCTCAGTGCTTATGAGGCTAATTACCGCACTGCACAAGGCTTACTAGATGAGTTGGGCTTACTAGCGATGCCTATCGTCAAGCTGCTAAATCAAATAACGATGGTGTATGAAAATAAATCTAAAGAGTTTGTAAAGTTAGAGAAAAAGAAGCGCCGTTACCTAATGCACGACATTCAAAACATTGCAAAGCAGGCCAAAATTGTTGCTGTCAATGCACAAATTTCAGCTGCGCGCGCTGGTGAAATTGGGCGTGAGTTTTCTGTTGTGGCCACTGAGCTGACACATATTACTGAAAAAATTGACTCCTTAGTTAAAACCGCGTTACTGGATTATAACTAATAGATTACAAGTTAAAAGTAGAGCCAAAGATTACATTACTTATTTTTATGCACCTCGTCATGGTGCATGATTGTTTTTTAAGTAAAAAATGCCCATTATTGGGGCAAACTTAGCTTTTCTATTTCTCTATTTTTACGTACTAGAATAGTTAAATCGAAATTATCAAAGCAAGGTAAAATATAGTTATTAAAAAATAACTATATTTTATGGCGCTAATTCACCTACTCCCAGATCAACTTATCAGCCAAATCGCCGCGGGCGAGGTAGTAGAGCGCCCCGCATCGGCACTCAAAGAACTGCTAGAAAATAGCTTGGATGCTGGCAGTACCGATATTTCCGTATCATTAGTGCAAGGCGGCGTTAAGCAGCTGCGCGTGGCAGATAACGGGAATGGCATTGCACAAGAAGATTTAGCCATGGCGCTGACGCGGCACGCAACCAGTAAAATCGCTAGCTTGGATGACTTGGAAGCCGTCGCAAGTTTGGGTTTCCGTGGGGAAGCCTTGGCGAGTATTGCCTCTGTTTCACGTACGCAAATCAGTAGCCGCGCACTTGATACTAAGCATGCTTGGCGTATAGCTTCAAATGGCAGCGAGATTTCAGTTATCGAACCAACGGCATTAGATGCGGGTACGATTATTGAAGTCGATGATTTATATTTCAACACGCCTGCACGCCGTAAATTTTTAAAAACCGAAGGTACTGAGTTTGGCCACTGTGAAGCCGCATTCAATCGCGTGGTATTGTCACGCCCAGATGTGGCTTTTATGCTGCAACACAATGGCAGGGCATTTAGCCGTTATGCGGTAAGCGAGCCAACCAAGCGATTTGGTGAAGTGTTAGGCACAGATTTCTCGGCCGAAACAATCGCTGTAGATGAATCCGCCGCAGGTTTGCGCCTTTGGGGTGTGGTCGCCAAGCCTACTTTTAATCGCCATAAAAGTGATACGCAATATGTCTACGTGAATGGCCGTTATGTGCGAGACAAACTTATTTCACACGCCATTCGCCAAGCTTATCAGGATGTTCTACATCATGACCGCCACCCTGCGTTTGTGTTATTTTTAGAGCTAGACCCTAACTTAGTCGATGTGAACGTACATCCAGCAAAAACCGAAGTCAGATTTAGAGATGGACAAGCGATCCATCGTTTTATTTTTCACTCGCTACACAAAGCGCTGGCTTCGCCAACGGGCGTTTCAAATGCTAGTACAGCTAATCAAGCCGCTTACAATCCGTTTGGTGGTCAGAATGGTAGTTCACCAAGCTACTCCGCTAGCCCTTATCCGCAATATCAAGCGCAAATCAATCTAAGCGCTAATGAACCGAATAGTTTTTATCAAACCTTATTTGGTGCCAATAATGCACAAAACTATTCTAACGACTCATTCAATAACACTACCGTGCAGACCAATAGGGACGGGCTTGCTGGCAGTGATGTTTTTGCAAGTCATACTAATGAGAGCTACGCTGAAAATAACTTTCCACTAGGTTTTGCCGTTGCACAAATTCATGGTGTTTACGTGCTCGCGCAAAATGCTGAAGGCTTGGTAGTGGTCGATATGCATGCCGCACACGAGCGCATTATGTACGAGCAACTTAAAAATGCACTTGATGGTAAAGATGGGCACAACAAAACTGTAGCAATGCAGCCCTTGTTGCTGCCTGTGAGCTTTAATGCCGACAGGCTAGAAGTCGCCACGGTGCAAGAAGCTTTGGCAAGTAACGATGGCAGTCTGCAACAATTAGGATTTGATATTGCCATCTTATCTCCAACTACGCTAGCTGTACGCGCCGTACCTACCATGTTGCAAGATGCAGATGCCGTGACTTTAGCGCGAGATGTACTGCGAGATTTACGCGAATACGGTGCTAGCAGGGCGCTTACAGAGCGCCGAAATGAGTTATTAGGCACCATGGCTTGTCATGCCGCTGTACGCGCCAATCGTAGCCTGACGATAACTGAAATGAACGCCTTGCTTCGTGATATGGAAGCGACAGAACGAAGCGGGCAATGCAATCACGGCCGCCCGACTTGGTTTCAAGTCAGCATGAGTGACTTGGATAAGATGTTTATGCGGGGTAAGTGACATACACCTCACTATTAATGACGGCAGTTAAATGGTGGTAGATAAAGTCAAAACAGTCTTGATTTTACGTACGTAATAACGTACTATAATTAGAGTATATTAAGGAATGCATACTATGCAAACATTATCAGCCAGTTCGGCTCGCACTAATTTATATCGCTTAATTGATGAAGCGGCAAGTTCACATCAGCCTGTGGTAATCACAGGCAAGCGCGCTAATGCTGTATTGGTTTCCCAGGAAGATTGGTCTGCTATTCAAGAGACTTTGTTTTTAGTGTCTATCCCCAATATGCGCGAATCAATTCTAGAGGGGTTGCATACACCCGCGAGTGAGCTTAAAACGCAGTTAGATTGGTAAATTGAATGGCGTTATATCAACTGCTTTATACCAAAGCAGCGCAAAAAGACGCAAAAAATCTGAGTGCTACAGGCCTTAAAGAGAAAGCTGTGCTGCTTTTAGACCTCATCGCAGAAAATCCATTTCAAAATCCACCGCCTTATGAAAAGCTCATAGGCGATTTAGCAGGCGCGTATTCTAGACGCATTAACATTCAGCATCGTTTGGTCTATCAAGTGTTAGAGAATGAAAAAATCGTCAAGGTGCTTAGATTATGGACTCATTATGAGTAAAAGCTTTGCTTAAACTTCCCCCAGCTATATTTCTTATGGGCCCAACCGCCAGCGGTAAAACCGGCGCGGCAGTTGACCTTATTTCAAAGCTTCCCGTTGAAATAATCAGTGTTGATTCCGCATTGGTGTTTAAAGACATGAACATTGGCACGGCTAAGCCTGACGCTGCAACGCTGGCAAAGGCGCCACATCATTTAATCGATATTATTGAGCCTACTAGCGCGTATTCTGCGGCAAATTTTAGAACTGATGCTTTGCGTTTGATGGCGGATATTACCGCGCGCGGTAAGATTCCATTATTGGTCGGCGGTACCATGTTGTACTTTAAAGCCTTGCAAGAGGGTTTAAGTGGCTTGCCAGAGGCAAACCCAGAGGTACGTGCGCGGTTGGATGCGCGAGCTGCATTTATTGGCTGGCCTGCCATGCATGAGAAGTTGGCTTTGATTGACCCAATTACTGCTGCAAGATTAGAACCAAACGACACGCAGCGTATTCAGCGTGCTTTGGAAGTGTTTGAGCTCACGGGTGAAGCGATGTCTACACTTTATGCGAAGCAAACGAATGAAGTTTTGCCGTATAAACTACTCAAAATTGCCTTAGTGCCTAGTGACCGCAAAGTGCTACACGAGCGCATTGCCATCAGGTTTGAGCAAATGCTTAAAGACGATTTTGTGGATGAGGTTAAACAGCTCATTGCAAAATATCCATCATTAACGCCTGAGTCTACTTCAATGCGCTGTGTTGGCTATCGGCAAGCTTTAGAGCATCTCGCAGGTGAATATGATCTAGCTGAATTGCGCGATAGAGGCTTATTTGCTACACGCCAGTTAGCGAAACGTCAGCTTACTTGGTTACGCGGCATGGATGACAATGTGGAGTTGGATTGTTTAGATCCGCAGTTAAATGAGCTAGTATTTAATGAATTAAATCAATTTATTAGGAGTTAAACGTAATAATAAACTTTAATTTAATCATGTCATTCCCGCGAAAGCGGGAATCCAACTTGAACTTTAGACTTCTTTGATTTAACTTTTTTTAAAAATGGATTCCCGTTTTCGCGGGAATGACGGCTAGGTGATTTTAGATTTGCTGAATCCGTTTTGCCGCTTCAACGCATTCGTCATGCGATGCAACCAAGGCCATGCGAATGAAGTTTTCACCGGGATTTAATCCATGCGCCTCACGGGCTAAATAGCTACCTGGTAATACGGTGATATTTAAATCACGATAGAGTTTTACCGCAAGCTCTGTGTCGCTTTGTTTGCTTCTCGCCCATAAGTAAAATGCGGCATCTGGTAATTCAACCTCTAATACGTTTTTGAGTAACGGTGTGACCACCTTGAATTTAGCTGCATATAGTGTGCGGTTTTCAATGACGTGCGCTTCATCATTCCAAGCAGCAATAGAGGCGGCTTGTACGGCAGGATTCATCGCGCAGCCATGATAGGTGCGAAATAACGTGAATTTCTCTATGATTTTTTCATCACCAGCCACAAAGCCAGAGCGCATGCCTGGTACATTTGAGCGTTTGGAAAGTGAGCTGAAAATCACTAAGTTCTTATAATCTCTACCTAGCTTGTGAGCCGCTTGCAGCGCGCCTAGTGGCGGATGAGCCTCATCAAAATAGATTTCTGAATAGCATTCATCTGCCGCAATGACAAAGCCGTATTTGTCTGATAATTCAAACATGGTTTTCCATTGGGCTAACGACATCACTTTGCCAGAAGGGTTGCCTGGGCTGCATACAAATACCAGTTGTGTTCGTTTAAGCACTTCTACAGGCACGCTCTCAATCGCCATGGCGTGTTGATTCTCAGGCAAGGTGTTGAGGAAGTAGGGTTCTGCACCCGCCAGAAATGCTGCGCCTTCGTAAATTTGATAAAACGGATTCGGTGAAATGACGACTGGATTAGGTTTGGTGTTATCAACAATTACCTGCGCGAAAGCAAATAGTGCCTCTCGGCTACCTGTCACTGGTAAAACCGCAGTTTCAGGATTAAGTGCTGGTACACCATAACGGCGTGTAATCCAATTAGAAATCGCTTCACGCAACGCTAAAGAGCCAACGGTTGTTGGGTAGCTAGCTAAACCTGCTAAATTATTCACCAGTGCGTCTTTAATGAGCTGTGGCGTGGCGTGTTTAGGCTCGCCGATAGATAGATTGATGGCAGAATAGCTTGGGTTGGGTGACACGCCTTTAAATAAATCGCGCAAGCGTTGAAAAGGGTAGGGCTGGAGTAAATTTAAGTTTGGATTCATAGGCAATATTGTAAACTAGCGGCCCTAGGACGGGTAATTTTAAGTCGCAAAAATTGTTGCTGTTATATAAAGAAAAGTGAATAAAGTTGAGAATAAAATGCATGTAAATAATCCAAAGCCACTAGCCAAGAGCGCATTGCTGAATAGCACTAGCCTGTTGTTAGCCGCGGTATGCTGGGGTGTTGTTTGGTATCCCTACCGAATTTTAGCTGATGCTGGTGTAGCGGCAGTGGCTTCGAGCTTTTATTGTTATTCAACAGTACTGATTTTGGCTGGTATTGCATCTATAAGGCATTGGCGCGGTATTTTTAAGTTGCCGTTGAGCATTTTCTGGCTGAGTCTAACTGCTGGCTGGACTAACCTTGCTTATGTGTTGGCGGTGATAGATGGCGAAGTCATGCGTGTGATGTTGCTATTTTATCTATCGCCATTGTGGACCTTGATACTTGCCCATTTTTGGCTGAAAGAGCGCATAGATAAACGCGGTTTAATGATAATGGCATTATCGCTGTTGGGGGCGTTTATTATGCTGACTGACTTAACAGGCAAAGCCAGCGCTTGGCCGTTACCAAGAAACACTGCGGAGTGGTTTGCACTAACATCTGGTATTGCGTTTGCC
>JAYTRW010000404.1:0-1060 GCA_043745985.1 Methylotenera sp. | reverse complement strand
ACTTATGAAGTTATGCAAAGGCGAAAATGTGATTGCCTCCGTACAAATATCTGGCATAGACCAATATCAGCGTTCATTAGGCAAACTAGAGTGCAACGGCATTGATCTAAGCTATTATCTAGCCGAGCACGGCTTAGCTTGGTTTTACACACAATATTTAGACGATACGGCAATCCAGAATGCTGCTAAAAACGCACGTCGACTCATGCTAGGGCTTTGGGCAGATGACAATCCAACACCTCCATGGGTTTGGCGACATCAACATTTACATTACTAATATTTCAACTTTGCATTATTTGAATCTAGCCTCCATTTTAAAGTTGTAACAACCAAGTAAATAGGTTGTAAGTTGTTGATATTACAAGAGCCTGTTTTTAAAAAATTAATCAAATTTTTGCTAAGTTATTCACACCACTTAAAGCTTTACATTAAGTATGCCGAATAAATCATGAGAATCTAGACATGAAACGTAACCAATTGATTTTTATATATAAAATTATATGATTACTATTTATACGATTTTTACTAAACCCTTATGAAACGCCATGTTACGCTTACATATCACAGATAATCACAGAGTTATCCACAGATATTGTGGAAAGCACTTTTGTTACAAATACAAATAAATTAGTCAATCATTTAATTCACCAGCTTGCTAAATTTAAATGTTGATTTTTCGAAAAGCTACATTTTCTTCTACAAAAATCTAAATCAACATGGCTCTAGCTTTAATTGAAATTCACCGTATAATGCCCAAAGAAATATCAGCACCTATGCCAACCAATCAGCGTAGCGGTCCTTACCCTTAATCTTCTTGATTTTCAAATCACCTGAATGATTATTACATTTGCCTACCTCGATTGGTGTTGCTTCATAAGTAATAGGTCGGCTTAAATTCCAAGCTGGAGCTTTATACTTTGACAACTGAAACAACCCTTAACTTTAACGAGTTAGGCTTATCTGAACCAATTTTGCGTGCGATTAACGATGCAGGATATACCACCCCAACCCCAATTCAGTCTAAAGCGATACCGCAAGTATTAAGCGGTGGCGATTTACT
>JAYTRW010000403.1:0-1060 GCA_043745985.1 Methylotenera sp. | reverse complement strand
AAAAGCCTAGTCAATGCGATTGCTAATGGCGCAGGTCGTTGTGATGCTGCCTCACTGAATGCGACGCTAATAGCCTATACCAATGGCTTGCAAGGCTGTATTCAAGGCACTAAGCCTGCGTACTGTTCTGACTATGAAGGTCATGAATATACCGATCTGCACAATGGTGCGCATTATGTGGTGACGCAGTCACAAACTTACTGGCCATTTAATAACTTCATGGGTGGCAATTCAAACGATGGCGGAGGCTTCCTAAGTGGTTTCACTGGCGGTAATGGTCAAAGCAGCACTCAAACCTGCGGTCATTGGGTTGATTGATTTAATTGTTGATATGAAAAATAACCGATATAGGACATAAAAGGATAAATGTCATGAAAAAACACCACTTAAAACCGCATGTTAAAGCATTCATTATTGCACTAGCCATTGCGGCCAGCTTACAAGCCAGTATTACGCCTGCTAATGCAGGCGGCATCCCTGTTATTGATGTGGCGAATCTTGCTAATACGCTCGAGAATATTGTGCAGTGGGGTAAACAGCTACAAGCCATGAAAGAGCAATACGCACAACAGCTTGCACAATATCAGTCAATGACAGGTAAGCGTGGCTTTGGTACGGTATTAAACGACCCTAAGTTACGCCAGTATTTGCCCGCTGATGCACAAAAAGTGTATAGCCAAATGATGCGACCCGTTCAATCCATGGATGTTTGTAGCGGGCAAATGGGTGAGTTTCTCACCCTGTGTCAATCAGAAGTTAAAAAACACTACATAGACCGTGACAATTACGAAAAAGCCTATGACACCGCCAGTACAGAGCAAACACAGATACAAGGTTTAATTGATCAGATTAACAACACTGATGACACTAAAGCCATTGCCGAACTACAAGCACGTATGGCGGGCGAGCAAGCCAAAATTCAAAACACCTTGGTGCAAATGCAACTGAGCGCACAACTGGCTGACATTCAAAATAAGTTATTACAACAGGCTAAACAAGATGCGCAACTAAAAGCCACGATTGAGGATAGAGGCAATCCAATTTCTGCGCCAGAACCGAT
>JAYTRW010000402.1:0-1063 GCA_043745985.1 Methylotenera sp. | reverse complement strand
CTTATATCTGGATGGAAAAACCTCCATATATGGAGGTGAGTGTCGAATAAAATGTAAAGACGGAAGCTATAAGTGGATATTAGGTCGCGGTATGGTGGTGAGCCGAGATGCACACGGCAGGCCATTACGCATGATTGGTACCAGTACCGATATTAGTAAGCGTAAGCAGGCTGAAATTGAACTGAGTATCGCCGCAGCAGCATTCGAATCTCAGCAAAGTATCATCATTACAGACGCTAGACGTAAAGTTGTGAGAGTGAATGCTGAGTTTACCAAAATTACTGGATTCTCCGCAGAAGAAGTTGTTGGTCAGTCTATCGATATCCTTAACTTAGATAAACATGATGCGGCTTTTTATTTAGCTATCTGGACAACAATTAATGAGGTTGGCACATGGAGCGGAGAAGTTTGGAATAAGCGTAAAAATGGCGATATTTATCCTGGGCAACTCACGTTAACCGCAGTAAAAGATGGACATGATAACGTTAGCTATTATGTGGGCACTGTGCTTGATATTACAGAGCGTAAGAAAACTGAGGAGGCTTTAATTGAAAGCGAGTATCGCTCAAAATTTGCAATTGAGGGTTCAGGTGATGGCGTTTGGGATGTGAATATTCAGACTGAGGAGGCGACTTACTCTAGGCGCTGGGCAGAAATGCTCGGTTACGAACCGAGTGAGATTTTGCCAACGCGCGATGAGTGGAGAGCGCTCATTCACCCTGAAGATAAGCCACGAGCTTTATCAGCTGGCTATGCTTACCTTGAAGGTAAAACAGAAATTTACATGGTTGAGTATCGCATTAGGTGTAAAGACGGCGAGTACAAATGGATGTTGAGTCGCGGCATACTGGTGAGTCGTAGTGAGGACGGTAGGCCTTTACGCATGATTGGTACGCAAATCGATATTACGGAACGTAAACTAGCTGAAGAGAAGCTAAAACGGATGCAATTTGAGTTGTTAGAATCCCACGGGCGCTATGTCGATTTGTATGAATTCGCGCCAATTGGTTATTTGTCTATTACCCAGCACGGCATGATTACCGAGGTTAACTGGAAAGTGACC
>JAYTRW010000401.1:0-3698 GCA_043745985.1 Methylotenera sp. | reverse complement strand
TAACAGATTATAAAACACATTGCCCGCTTTGCTTTGCTTGACTACTTGCCAGCCGGCTGCAAACTCGGCACTTTCATCTAATGCATACTCAGCTTCTGCATACACAAAGCCATCTGGCTTTAAATGCTGCAATAACAAAGGCAGCACTTTGGGCAGCCATTGTTGATTGTAAGGTGGGTCTAAAAAAATCAGGTTGAATTTTTGTTGATTAGTATTCAGGAAGAGCATCGCATCTTGATGCAATACCTGCGCCTGCTCGGCTTTTAATAGCTGCTTGTTATCAAGCATTGCTTTGTACGCAGGCATCGATTTTTCTACCAAGGTGACCGAGGTTGCGCCACGCGATAAAGCCTCAAAACCCATCACGCCAGTGCCTGCAAATAAGTCCAAACAGGTTTGACCTGTTAACTCTTGTCCTAGCCAATTAAATACTGTTTGCCGCACACGCTCTGGTGTAGGGCGCAAACCTGTTGCATCTGGGAACTTGATTAAGCGGCTTCGCCACTCGCCCGCATTAATGCGCACGGTATTTAATTTTTGTGATGCCATCGGGATATGCAGGTTTTATAAGAGGTAAAACCTGCATTTTACTACTAATTTCTATTAGCTCTCGCTTTTTAAACTCGCGGGAGTAAGCACGTTAAATCATTTTTTCTGTTCGGCATCACCCACAATGATCGTCACAAAACTGTCCGCTTTAAGTCTGCGATTAAAGGCTTCTTTAATTTGCGCGGTAGTAACACTTGCGACTTTTGCGTTATATTCATCTAAATAGTTAAGCGGCAATTTGTAAAAACCAATCACAGCTAAATAGTCCAAAATCTTACCATTGCTGTCAATGCGCATAGGAAAGCCGCCGATGATATTAGCTTTTGCTGCTTTTAACTCAGGCTCTGTGACGCCATCTTTAAGAAATTTATTTAAAGTTTCGCGCACTAACTTAAGCGCATCATCTGCTTGGTCTTTTTTAGTCTGTAAGCCAATTTGGAATGGGCCTAACTCCGCCATCGGCATAAAGTAGCTATACACGCTGTACACCAAACCACGTTTTTCACGCACTTCTTCCGTTAAGCGTGACACAAAACCGCCGCCACCTAATATGTAGTTACCTACATACAAAGGAAATAAATCTGGGTCGCCACGTTTAATGCCTGGATAGCCTAATAAAATATGCGACTGTGATGCAGGATGCACAATGCGTTGCTCTATCGCTTTAGTTGGATAAGGCACTGGTGGAATCGGCGCAATTGCAACAGATTTTGGTAGTCCACTAGAAATATTTTCAGCAATTTTATTCGCCTGTTCACGCGTTAAATCGCCAATCATGGCAATCACGGCGCCTTTTGCGCCGTAATATTGGCTGTAAAAGTTTTGTAAATCTTCACGTTTAATTTTAGCTACGGTATCAACTTCACCACTGTCGTCCAAACTGTAAGGGTGTGAGCCATACATGGCTTTCATAAAAGCTTTGCTTGAAATACTTTCTGGCTGTGTTTCGGCTTCTTGCAAGCCAGAAATAATCCGTGCTTTTTCACGTGCTAACACAGCCTCTGGAAAGTCTGGTTTTTGTAGAACTTTTGTAAATACGTCTAAGGCGAGCGTTTGTTCACGTGTGCTGCTTAAAGTACGTAATTTAAACCCAGCACGATCTGCATCAAAATCTCCACTCAAAATAGCGCCAATATCCGCCATTTTATTAGCGATGGCTTCATCAGTCATACCATCTGCGCCCAATGTCATCATATATTTGGTAATGCCAGCCACGCCTGATTTCTCAGCCGTATCATGCGCGCTACCTGCAGCAAAATTGACGCTTAAATCGACAATCGGCAGATCATGATTTTCTACAAAATAAACCTCAGAACCCGCGCTGGTTTGCCATTGCTGGATTTTAACGGCAGCATTACTGTTAAATGCCACTAAGCTGCTGACTACAATTGTTATAATTTTAATTAATTTCATTTTATTGCCTTAACTGGATTCCCGCCTAAGCGGAGATGTCGAAATTTTAAAAACTAACTTCCCTAATAAAAATTCAAAGTGCTAAGCGAGACTAGGCGTGTCATACCTCGTGTACATCAAGTACACGAGGTATGACGCAACAACGTATCGCGACGCAATTTGAATTTTTAATGTACATGGGGTTTGCCTTGCGGCATCGCATTCGGATCTATCGGCTGCGGATTTAAAGTCGCAATGGTTAAATTATCCTTAACCAGATACTTCTTAGCGACCGCTTGCACTTGTTCTGACGTCACTGCGCGTAATTTTGCTTGGTATCCATCTAAAATCTTCCAAGAGAAGCCTATAGTCTCAACCGTACCTATTTGCATGGCTTGATAGAACATAGAGTCTCGTTGATAAACATCTGAGGCAATCACACCCGCTTTAACACGATCAAGCTCTTCGGTGGTCACACCTGATGTTTTGATTTTTTCTATTTGTTGCAACAAAGCAGCTTCAACTTCATTCACGGTTTTGCCTTCGCTTGGCGTACCATCCAATTCAAATAGGCTCAAACGTCCGCGTTCCAAAAGGTCATACCCAGCACTCACATCAACAGCTAACTGCGTATCTCGCACTAAGCTCTGATTTAGTCGCGCAGCAGGATTGCCACTTAACACACCAGCTAGCACCTCTAGCGCATACGGTTCCCAATCTTTGTCTGGGTCATTAAGTGCAGGCACGTGGTAACCCATGAGAATATAAGACTGTTTAGCTGGCGCTTTGACGATAATGCGACGCTCGCCAATTTGTGGTGGCTCTACTTGAGGCTTACGTGCAGGTAATACTTTGGGCGTTAATTTGCCAAAATATTGTTGAGCAAGTTTATAAACATCTCCGGCTTTCACATCACCCACCACCACTAGCGTGGCATTATTTGGCGCATACCAGTTGTGATACCACTCACGCGCGTCTTCGTAAGTCATGTTTTCCAAATCATTCATAAAGCCAACAACAGGTCGGGCATATGGGTGCGCGCGATAAACCGTACCCTGAAAAGCCTCATTGACCATGGCTTGCGGCTTGTCATCAGTACGCCAACGACGCTCTTCCATCACCACTTTAATTTCTTTATCAAACTCTTCTTTAGTCAGCTGTAAATTAGCCATGCGATCAGCCTCTAACTCAAAAGACAGTGGCAATTTTGATTTTTCAAGCTGCTGAAAATAACAAGTGTAATCTGCACTGGTAAAGGCATTCTCCTTACCGCCTGCCGCTGCGATTAAGCGTGAAAATTGGCCCGCTTTCACTTTCTTAGTGCCTTTAAACATCATGTGTTCTAGCACGTGCGCCACGCCTGTTTTACCATTCACTTCATCCATGCTGCCTGCGCGATACCATACCTGCGAAACCACTACTGGCGAGCGATGGTCTTCTTGCACCACAAGCTTTAAACCATTATCAAGTTTGAACTCCTGTATCGCACTTTCTGCAAAAACTGTAATAGGCATTGCTAATATTAAAATCAATAAGCTTTTGATACGCACCTTGTACTTCTCCAAATTCATTGTTAATGACTATATTACTAAATTAACCTTGCCTGATTATAGCTTGGCTAAGCGTTTTGAGTCTTTATCAGACTAAACCAGCTATGTGACACAAACGACTGTTCGTAAGTTCATCACAAAAAAAGCCAAGCTAAAATACAATCAATATTATTCCAATTAATTATATACATATCTTAATAAATTATT
>JAYTRW010000400.1:0-1065 GCA_043745985.1 Methylotenera sp. | reverse complement strand
AATCATTATTTAAATCATGACCTTATTTAATCAACATTATCCGCCAAATTCCGAGGCTTTTAATCAATTGGTGCTCAAGCAAGTTCAAGCCGCGTTGGAAGAAGACGTTGGTGCAGGTGATCTTACCGCAATACTGGTGCCAGCTGAGCAACAAGTTGCGGCAACGATTATCGCACGAGAAACTGCAGTTATTTGCGGCATTCCGTGGGTACAAGCTTGCTTTAACCAAGTCGATGCGAATGTCAAAATCAACTGGCAAGTTGCTGAAGGTGAATGCGTTCAAGCCAATCAAGTACTATGCGAAATCACTGGCCCAGCCCGTGCACTTTTAACCGCAGAGCGTTGCTCACTTAACTTCTTGCAAACGCTTTCAGCCACAGCGACTGAAACCCGAAAATATGTAGATGCCATTGCAGGCACCCAAAGCCAAATTTTAGACACCCGCAAAACCATTCCAAATTTAAGATTAGCGCAAAAATACGCAGTCACTATCGGTGGTGGGTACAACCAACGGCTGGCTTTATATGAGGGCATTCTGATTAAAGAAAATCATATTGCCGCGGCTGGCAGCATAGCCACAGTCATGGCAAAGGCATTTGCGCTCAATTCAGACAAAAGCATACAAATTGAAGTTGAAAATATGTCTCAACTGAAAGCGGCATTAACCGCTGGTGCAACCAGTATATTGTTAGATAACTTTAGTACCGAACAGTTAGCTGAGGCAGTTAGCTTTAATCGCCAATCAGGCAAACGAGCCATATTAGAGGCTTCTGGTGGCATAGGCTTAATGAACGTACGTAAAATTGCATTGACAGGCGTAGATAGAATCTCGATTGGTGCGATTACCAAAAACATACAAGCCATCGATTTATCCATGAGAATCATTCATACTAATTAACGATATAAATTGATAATAAACGCTTAAAAGAGGATCACCAGCCCAATGAGCAAACCGACTACTCTGAGTAATCCAAATGGCCGCCTTTCACTAGGCGATACGCTGCGCATGTTAGTCAGTGACGGTCTTGTGGATAAAGCCCACGCGGAAAAGCTATACAAAGACCG
>JAYTRW010000399.1:0-3703 GCA_043745985.1 Methylotenera sp. | reverse complement strand
TGGATAAAGTAGCTAGCATTAAAGGCGCACCTAAAATTGAACCTACGCCAATTTCTTCGTTGGTCGCAACACTTTGTGTGCCCGCTAACAAAGCAAGTAAGGGCACCATGGTTTCTGGCAAAGCTGTGCCAACCGCAGCAAAGATTGAGCCAGTGACGCCTTCAGAAATACCAAGCTTTTCGCCCAAGTGTTCTAGTGCGTTGGTAAACACTTCTGCCGCGATTAAAATCACGATCAGCATCGCGAATAACTCTAAAAATACCATCTGATTCTTCCCTAATTATTGCTAAATTGAAGTAAATAATTCTTTATGCCGTCATTTTATCGGAATACTACAATTTCCAACTAAATTTCGCATAAAATTAACCATGATGAAATCCTACGCAATCAATGAAGCTGGATTGGCGACTAACGCGCGATATATCGCATCGCCTAACTTTGACACTCGACCTGCAAGCGGGCCTGAAAATAGACCTGAAAATGAAATCTGCTTAATTGTCATTCACAACATCAGTCTGCCGCCCAGCCAGTATGGTGGTAGCGGCATTATTGAGCTATTCACCAATCAACTTAACCCTGATGAGCATCCTTATTATGCTGAAGTCTATACGCGCAAAGTATCATCGCACTTTCTCATTCGACGTGATGGCGAACTCATACAGTTTGTGTCTTGCCTACACCGCGCATGGCACGCAGGTGCATCAAATTGGAATGGTCGGGAACGTTGCAACGATTTCTCGGTCGGAATAGAGCTCGAAGGCTCAGACTTTGAAGCATTTGAACCAGCGCAGTACCATACGCTTAAAGAATTGATTGCAAGCCTGACTAGTACTTACCCAATTCAGGCTATAGTAGGACATTCTGATATTGCACCTATTCGCAAAACGGATCCTGGGCCATATTTTGACTGGTCACAAGTAGATAAAATACATAAAAATTAAAATCTAAAATTAAGAAATGACTAACCTCTAAAAATATGCAAAAAAACCTCCGACTTTTCTTGATTGTATTATTTTCCAGCTTAATGATGGCTTGTGGTGCTAAAGATGCCACCCCTGACAAATCTCAAGCTGATAAAAAAAGCGCAAAACCAACGCTGGTGACGGTCACTCAAGTGAAAAGTCAAGCCGTTGAAACCAGTGAAGAAGCCATTGGTACGCTGGAAGGATTAACTAACCCAACACTTTCGGCTGAGGTCGCCGCCCGTGTCGTTAAAATTCATGTGAACACAGGCGAGGCTGTCAAACAAGGTCAGCTTGTTGCTACGTTAGATGCATCAGATTTCGGCATGCAACGTAACGAGGCACAAGCTGAGGTGGCGCGCATTGAAGCGTTATTGGCAAACCAGGTCAAAACCGTTGAGCGTAACCAAGCGTTGGTGAATAAGAAATTTATCTCACAAAATGCGGTTGATAATGACGTGGCGCAGCAGAACGTATTGAAAGAGCAATTGGTTGGCGCTAAAGCCCGTGTGGGTAGCATTAATCACAGTAGTAGTAAAACCAAAATCTATGCACCAGCCAGCGGCAATGTTGAAAAAAAACTAGTGGATGACGGTGAGTTTTTAAAAGTGGGTGACCCAATCATTATGATTGTTTCTAAACAGCATCTGCGCGCGCACCTGCCTTTTCCTGAATACATCGCAGCAAAACTCAAACCTGGTTTAGAAGTACGCCTCACCTCACCCACCAGTGACACTATTGTTAAAAGTACAATTCACGATTTAAAACCCATGATAGTTGAAGGTAGCCGTACCGTGGATGTGATTGCTGACATATTAGGTTCGCCAGATTGGCAACCTGGCGCCAGTGTGACGGGGACCGTTATTCTAGGTGAGCAGGCTGCCGCTATGATGGTGCCAGAGCAGAGCGTGGTGTTGCGCCCTGCGGGTGAAGTCGTCTATGTAGTGCGTAATAACAAAGCCTATCAGGCTGTTGTCAAAACAGGCGCACATCAAAATGGCATGGTTGAGCTGCTTAGTGGTGTCAATGAAAATGACACCATTGTGGTGGATGGTGCTGGATTTTTAACTGACGATACCACCATTAAAATTGCTGATGCCTCAGCAGGTGCAAATACCGACAAAGCAACCAATACACATAGCAAAAAAACTGCACCATAACTCTTAAAACCAAAGTAAATAGCACATGACATTGCCTGAACTATCCATTAAACGCCACGTTCTAGCTTGGATGGTATCTGGCGTGATTATTTTGTTCGGCATCATCGCCTATCACCGCATCGGTGTAGATCGCGTGCCATCGATTGATTTTCCTGTCATCACAGTCAATACCACTTTACGTGGCGCTAACCCTGACGTGGTTGATACCAGCATTACCAGCATCATTGAATCTGCCATTAACACTACCCCTGGTATTGAGCATATTCAGTCGGCCTCGTCACCGGGGGTGTCAAGCATCAGCATTACCTTTGCACTCAGTAAAAACATTAACGTGGCTTACAACGAGGTGCAATCCAAAGTGAATCAAGTAGTACGCCGTTTACCAACGGACACTGATCCACCTGTCGTTCAAAAAGTAGATTCCAACGCATCGCCTGTTATTTGGCTGGCATTAAGTGGTGATCGCACCATACAGCAACTCAATCTGTACGCGAGTAATGTGCTAAAAAAGAAATTTGAAACCATCAATGGCGTGGGTGAAGTCACTTTAGGTGGGCGCAGAGATCGCGTGATTCGCGTTTACATTCAACCTGAACGCATGGCGGCTTACAAACTCACCGCCAATGATTTAATCACCGCCTTTAATCGTGAGCATGTGCAGCTTCCAGGCGGATTTCTAGTGAGTTCGCAAGCGGAACAATTACTAAAACTAGATCTTGAGTTTCATAAAATTACCGACCTAGCTAATATGGTCATTGTCGATAAAGCTGGCGCACCTATACGCCTAAAAGATGTAGCAACGGTGGAGGATGGCATTTCAGATAACCGCCAGATAGCTCGCTACAATGGCAAGCCAACGGTTGGAATTGGTATGATTAAAATTGCCAATGCCAATACTGTTGAGATTATTAAAGAAGTTGAACACCGACTAGAAACTGATGTCCGCCCCAATTTACCCGCAGGGATGGCGCTGGAAATTTCAACTAACGACGGCATCTTCATCAATCAATTAGTCGCTTCACTGAAAGAGCATTTGGTAGAAGGCACGTTATTTGCCGCGCTAATTGTGTTAATTTTTATGCGCTCATTTAGTTCTACTTTAATGATTTGCTTAGAAATTCCCGTGTCGCTTTTAGGCGCAATTGCCGTGATGTATTTTGCTGGCTACACCTTTAACAGCATGACCTTGCTTGCATTACTCTTGCTGATTGGTGTGGTGGTCGATGATGCTATTGTGGTGCGCGAGAGTATATTGCGCCATATGGAAGGCGAAGTAGGCGATGGCATTAGCGCGGCCGATTTAAAAAACCCACTAGCCGTTGCTGCATTTCGTACCAAAACCACTATTCTGGGCAGCAATGAAGTAGTGTTTGCAGTACTAGCCTCCTCAGCCTCACTTGTGTGCATATTCGCACCTGTGATTTTTATGGATGGCATTATTGGCATGTTTTTTAAATCTTTTGCAGTGGTCGTGACATTCGGCGTACTGGTATCGCTGCTGGTTTCTCTCACGCTCACACCTATGCTGTGTTCGCGTTACCTAAGCGTCACCCACAATGAAAATGCGATTTACAGAGCTGT
>JAYTRW010000398.1:0-3704 GCA_043745985.1 Methylotenera sp. | reverse complement strand
CTTTGATTGAGCGCACACTCATTGGAATATTGCCATGCCCAGTGAGAAAAATGATAGGCAGTTGAATGTGATGTTTTGTCAGCATTTCTTGTAGCTGTATACCATCCATGCCACTCATGCGAATATCGACGATGGCGCAGCCAAAGCGCTCAGTTTGAAAGCTTTCAAGAAAAGCTTCGGCACCCTCAAAAGTACTCACGGCAAAACCTTCCTGCACTACCATCAAGGTCAGTGAGTCGCGTATCGCAGGGTCATCATCAATAATAAAAATGGTTGCTTCAGTGTTCATTCGTCACTTTCAAGTCGCGAAAGGTAAAGTAAAGTGAAACGTAGCGCCAGGTTTATTGTTTTGTTCTAGCCAAAGCTGGCCGCCATTAGCCTCAGTCAGCGCGCGGCTAATGGCAAGCCCCATGCCGATACCTGTTGGCTTTGTGGTAAAGAAGGGCTCAAAAATACGTTTGGCCGTTTCGGCATCTAAACCTGGGCCGCTATCTTGTATAGTCACATGTGCCATATTAATTTCTTGATTGGTGCGCACCGTAATTGAGATGGCTGAAGAAGGTACGACTGCAGCACGCATAGCTTCTACGGCATTTCTTAATAAATTAACTAATATTTTGCGTACTTGAATTTCATTACCTAGCACTTTTGGCATTGCAGGCTCTAACGTGAGCAACGGACTAAAGTCGCCGTAACCATCCCCCTTGGCAATATTCAGCGCTTCTTTAAGCACGTGGTTCAGCTCGAATCTTTCTGTTACCAACTCACCTTTTTGCATAAAAGCCAGTAGTTCGTGCAAGCTTTTACCGGCTCGCTGCGCCTGCTCCACAGCGCCTTCAAGCGCGCGTTTGAGATTTTCTGGGTTAAATGTATTGCTATTAAGCGCGTGCAAAGCCACTTCACTATAGGCAGAAATAGCGGCAAGTGGTTGGTTAAGTTCGTGTGCAATAGCCGATACGGTTTGAGAAGCCACTTGCTGTTTGAACAGAGTTTCCATTTCAGCACGTTGCTCTTGCAATGTTTTTTCCAGAATTTTTTGGTCGGTAATGTCTCTGGCAACTCCCAGCAGACGAGTTGCATATCCATTCGTAAAGTGAATACGTCCCACGGTGGCTATCCAGCGTTCTACGCCATCGTTGGGGTTTATTACACGATAATCTACGCTGTACTCGCCATTGCTGGCAGGGTCAATCGCCCGTTCAATTACGGCTTGCCTTGCCGTGCGGTCATCGGGATGTATGGCAGCCACGAACTTTTTATAAGAAACAGATTCTTCAGACTCTTCGCCCCAAATATCGCGCATACGTTCATCCCAATGAATGAGGTTGTTGCGGTAGTCAAAATCAAACACGCCCAGTCCAGCGGCTTCTTTAGCTAAACGCAATCGTTCTTCGCTAATTTTTAGGGCTTCTTCTACTTTTCGGCGTTTATCTGCAATATGTAATGTTGCTAAAACAAAGTGCTGAGTAGCAGTATTTATCGGACTTAGGCTAATATCCACAGCGATCTCACTGCCATCTCTGCGCAGTGCGATTAAATCACGACCCTTAGCCATTGGGCGTTTTTCAGGATTTTTATAGTAGTAGTCTCTTTGTTGATGATGCTGGTTACGATAGCTTTTGGGCATTAAAGCCTCAATTTCGAGACCATTTATTTGTTCAAATGAGTAGTCTAGTAGCTCAAGCGCCACCGCGTTGGCTTGCACCACGTGACCAGTATTATCTACTAGCAGCATTGCATCAGCCGCTGCATCAAACAGCGTTTGGACGCTCAAGTTTGCTAAAAGTGAGTCTTTCACAATGGCGAGTCTTTAAATAAGTGGGTCAACCAACACCTCTATATTAAAAGTTCTACATTTAAAGTGCTATACGAATCATTTCAGTCTACGTTAAAAGATGAATCAATGTCTATCAATCATCGCGTATATAAGGGTTAGCCCTTACGTGTTAGCACTCATTTACTCGCTTGAGCGACTACTGTAAATTGTTCGTATCGACGGTACACCCCCAAGCAACTACTGGTTGCAGAATCTCTCTTTTAAAGATCTGTACCGTCGATCCTTTTACATTATTCAATGGAGGAATTATGGAACTTTCAACGGTAACTCAATTGCTTACAAAAAACCATATTCCTGTGTTTGGTATTGAATCTAAAACTAAGTCTGCAAATGAAGCTAAGTCTAAAAAAGAGTCTAGTATCAGCATCAAAGAATTAAGTGCTGAGGATAAATGTTTTCTAGTGACTGAGTCAGCCTATTATAAAGCGGAAGCAAGAGGATTTGAATCAGGCCATGAGCTAGAGGATTGGCTAGCAGCAGAGGCGGAGGCAACACAATGAACAACACAGCCCAAGTTGAATATATAGACTTTTCAAAAGCTGGTATAGAAAATGCCTGTTTGTGCCGTAGCGAGCAAGAAACTGCGGTGTTAATGCTTTACGATAACGGTACCATACTCGACTGTAACCAAGCGGCGGCTGAGTTGTTGGATTGCATCCCGAGCAAGCTAACATGGAAGCATATCTCTACTGTCATGCCGCAATTAACAGAAGCCACTTTGATGCAGGGCGAAAAAATTAACCCGCACTTACGTTTTCTTTCGCACATAGGTTACGGTTTTGAGGTGATTGCTTTAAGCGGTGTGCATTTTGCCTGTGCATTGTTTTTTAATGAGGTTGAGAGCTTCGGACGTCATTGTTTACGCTTGATTATTCGGCCAATTACTCAAGATTTAGCTCCGTCTTAAAACTTGCTATAAACTAAACACATTCACCGCACCGCCACCTGGCGCGGCGTTCCACTTGGTTAACTCTCGGTAAGCTCCTGCAGCGCCTGCGCCATCTGAGTCTTCAGTCAGCCCTAAATTAATGGCAATGCCAGCCCATCCGCCAATGCCAGACATGACGCCTACATATTGCTTACCTTTAATTGCGTAAGTAAATGGGTTGCCAATGACGCCAGAACCTACTTGAAATTGCCATAGATTTTTACCAGACTTTGCATCAACAGCCTTAAACCATCTATCCAATGTGCCATAAAATACAAGGTTAGTACCTGTTACCATTGCGCCACTCCAAATAGAGTATGGCTCTTTGTTGTACCATGCAGGCTTACCAGTTAAGCCATTCCAAGCCATAAAACCACCCGTGACGCCATCTGGGCCTGGGTGCATGGTCAGCCCTGCGCCTACCCAAGGTTGACCTGCAGTGTATTTAGCTTCTACTACATCGTAATCCATGCATAAATGATTAAGCGGTACATAAAATAACTTAGTTTTTGGCGAGTAGGCGGCTGGTTGCTGATCTTTTACACCGAGCGCAGCGGGGCAGACATTTTTAGTCGTAGTATCTTGGTGCGCAGAGTATTTAGGGTCTTTTTGCGGTATACCTGTTTTCAAATCTACACTGGTTGCCCAGTTGACAAACGGGTGCATTTTTTCAGCGACAAGTAAACTGCCATTAGTGCGGTCAAACGTATAGCCAAAGCCATTGCGGTCAAAATGCGTGGCGAATTTTTTGTGATTCACATCCCACAAAATTACTTCATTGATGCCATCGTAATCCCACTCGTCATGCGGCGTCATTTGGTAACCCCATTTTGCCATACCTGTATCAAGGTCACGCGCAAAAATCGTCATGGCCCATTTATTATCACCTGGCCGTACATCGGCATTCCAAACTGACGGATTGCCTGTGCCGTAATACAT
>JAYTRW010000397.1:0-11388 GCA_043745985.1 Methylotenera sp. | reverse complement strand
TTAAAAATATTAACTTTAAAACGCACAGGCGCGAATTTGTTTGCGTGATTGGGCCATCGGGTTGTGGTAAATCAACATTAATTCGTATTTTAGCTGGCTTAGAGTCACATACTTCTGGTGATGTTTTATTGGACGGCAAACCTGTCACTGGACCAGGGCGCGACAGAGGAATGGTATTCCAAGGCTACACTTTATTTCCGTGGTTAAGCGTTAAGAAAAATGTCATGTTCGGCTTGGAAATGAACAATGCCAGTGCTGGTGAAGCTGGAAAAGAGGCCGACATGTGGCTGGAATTGGTTGGTTTAGAAAAATTCGCCAACGCGTATCCACATGAGCTTTCTGGTGGTATGAAGCAGCGTGTTGCCATTGCGCGTGCTCTAGTCAATCAACCACGTATTTTATTAATGGATGAGCCTTTTGGTGCATTAGATGCGCAATCTAGAGCCAAGATGCAAACGCATTTACTTGAAATTTGGCGCAATGTCGATGTGACTATTTTGTTTATTACGCACGATTTAGATGAAGCTATTTTTCTGGCAGACCGAATTCTTGTGCTAAAAGCGCACCCAGGGGAAGTACAAGAGTTAATTGAAGTGCCAGTGCCACGTCCACGCAGTGTTAAAGATTTTACTAGTCCAGAGTTCTTAGCCACAAAGGCAAGACTGGAATCACTTATCCATCCACCAAAAACAGCCGCAGAGAAAGATGCTGAAGATGAAGCTATTACGCAGCGCATGATTCGTTTTGTTAACGTTGCCGATAATGTGGAGTGATAGATAATATGTTTTGGTCTCAACTCACATGGGCGGAGTTGCCTGAAAAAATTGCAGCCGCTAATCAAGCCGCTATTTTGCCGATTGGCGCGACAGAGCAACATGGTCCGCACATGGGCTGTGGCATGGACTATGTATTAGCCGATATTTTATGCAGCGCTGTATCAAAATTGACCAATGTACCAATGTTGCCAACCATGCCTTACGGCTGTTCTATCGGGCATAGTCAGCGTTGGCCAGGCACTTTGGCAATTCAACCAATCACCTTGATTAATATGATGAAAGATATTGGGGATTGGGCTTATCACAGCGGAATTCGTCGCTTGTTTATTGTGAATACGCATGTCACCAATGCCGCACCTTTGCGCTGTGCTTTAGAAATGTTACGTGCAGAACACGACGACATGATGGTCACGGTGATTAACTCTGCTCATATTAGTGAGCGAGTGAGGCAGTTTCATCATGCAGATGGTGACGATTGGCATGCGAACGATGCGGAAACTTCGCTGATGCTTGCCACAGCGCCGCATATGGTACGCAGCGAGTTGTTAACTAGTGCGGATGACCCAGATCGCACGGACGGCTTGGTTTTCTCTCACCCTGTGAACCGCACGAGCACTAACGGTGTAACTGGTATGCCTAGTATTTCAACTGCCAAAAAAGGTGAAGAGTGGTTTCAATGGATGGTAGAAGACCTCAGTGAACTGATTCAAAGAGGTTTAAACGAAACACCCCCTTTAGCAAATTCTTATTTTTCTAATCATACGCAATAGAAAGAGTTATTCATGAAATCAGCAAAAGAAGTGTCAGCAATACAACAAAAACTGCAAGACCAAGGTGTTAAATACTGCATAGGTGCTTATGTCGATATTCACGGCATTCCTAAAGCTAAAGTGGTACCGATAGACCACTTGCCACAAATGGCCTCTGGATCGGAGCGCTATACAGGCTATGCGCTTGATGGCTTGGGACAGGCGCCGAGTGATGATGAGTTAAATTCGGTTCCAGATTTAGACCATATCATTCAATTGCCTTGGGAGCCTAAAGTTGCATGGATGCCTGCTGACAATCATTTTCAAGGTAAACCTTATGCGTTGAATACGCGCGTGGCGCTTAAAAATGTTTTAGCACAAGCGGCTGAAATGGGCTTCGGCATGAATCTTGGTATTGAGTGCGAAATTTATTTGTTGAAGCAAGCTGCCGATGGCAGTTTGAGTGTGCCTAATCCCGACGATAAGCTTGATAAGGCTTGTTACGATGTGCGTGGCTTTATGGATAACTTTGCTTGGCTCGATAAAATGGCTACGGCTATTAATGGCTTGGGCTGGGATTTATATTCTTTTGACCATGAAGATGCCAATAGCCAATTTGAATTTGATTTTAATTACAGCGATGCATTAACCATGTGTGATCGATTGATTTTCTTTAGATATATGGCCAAACATTACGCTAAAGAGGATGGCCTAGTCGCCACCATGATGCCTAAACCTTTTGCCGATAAAACGGGTACGGGCGCGCATTTCAATATGTCACTTTATGATTTAAAAACAGGCAAAAATCTGTTTGCATGTGATCCGAAAGATGATCCACGCGGACTAGGCTTAACAACGCTTGGTTATCAGTTTATCGCAGGTATATTAAAACATGGCCCAGCTTTGTGTGCTGCATTTGCACCGACAGTGAATAGTTATAAGCGCTTAGTTCGCCGTGGTGCCATGAGTTATTTCAGCTGGGCACCCGTGTTTAATTCTTACGGCTCAAATAATCGTACCAACTCGGTGCGTGTGCCTATGGGCGGCGGACGCTGTGAATCACGCAATGCCGATGGCGCGGTGAATCCTTACCTTGCTGCAACACTCGCTTTGGCAGCGGGCTTAGAAGGTATTCGTGAGGGTTTAGATCCAGGTAAACCCAATGAAGACAACCTGTACGACATGAATGAAGAGCAACGCCAAGCCCGTGGAATAGGATTTTTACCACAAACGCTCATAGAGGCAGTTGCTGCATTTGCAGCAGACCCATTGGTTGAAAAAACATTAGGTAAAGAGCTACGTGATGAGTTTATAAAATATAAAACTGGAGAATGGGAAACTTACCATTTGACTGTCAGCCAATGGGAAGTCGACCGCTACAGTTACATGTTCTAAGCATGTATTTCACTAATTGTAAATAAAACTAAGTTGAAACTAAGTTGAAAAAATGAGCACATTTAATTCAAAAAAAATACTGTGGGAAGAAACCGTTCCTGGAGGCAATCACTGGTCTGGACTCATGCGCAGAGGTTCTGCATTACGCTTTACCGATTTGCAAGGTGGCGCGAATGTGTCGTTGCTGCTTTATAACTTTGAAGAAAAGTTAGAGCGCTACAACATGCCCGACAGTTTAAAAGCGCAGCATACGGCTTTTCTAACGACAGGTAATGTCTGTTACTCCGATATGGGGCGTGTGATGTGTTCATTTATTCATGACAGTGTTGGCTGGCACGACACCATGTGCGGCATCTCAGATGCCAAACTCATTGAGCAGAAGTATGGTATTGCCAATTATCAAACGCACCGTAACGACATGTACCGCAGTGCAAAAGACGGCTTATTAATCGAGCTTGCCAAGCATGGTTTAGGCCCACGTGATTTGGTCGCTAACGTGAATTTATTCAGCAAGGTTAGCGCGACCGATACTGCCGGTTTGGTTTTTAATGCGGGTAATAGTAAAGCTGGCGATGTGGTGGATTTGCGCTTTGATATGAACGTATTAGTGGTGTTATCAACCGCACCCCATCCTCTAGAGACCGCAAACGCTTATCAACCATCCGATGTGCTATTAACTGCTTGGCATGCTGGCAATGCGGCAGAAGATGATGTTTGCCGCAATGCTTGTGAGCAAAATCAGCGTGGTTTTATTAACACTGAACGCTTTTACGCTAATTAGGATTTTGATATGTTAACTGAAAGCCAATATCTTACTTCAGATGCTGTTGTAAATGAAACCTGTAACGCAGGTGATCCATGGACGGGCATCGTCAAAAAAGGTCAAACCTTCCGCATTCTAGATTTAGACGGCAACCAAGCGGTTGATACGCTGTTTTACAACGCGAATGATGAAACAGAACGTTACAGTGCGGTAGATACTATTCAACGCCAAGGGCAGATTTATCTCACCACTGGCTCTGTACTGTACTCCAGCGAAGGCAACGCCATGCTTACGATTACAGCAGACACTTGTGGTCGCCACGACACCATAGGCGGCGCTTGTTCGGCTGAAAGCAATACCACACGTTACGCACTCTCCAAACGCCCCATGCATAGTTGCCGCGATAGTTTTATGCATGCCATAACCCATTCCGCTTGTGTGATTGAGCGCAATATCACTAAACGCGACATTACTGCCAACATCAACTTTTTTATGAACGTCCCCGTGACATCAGATGGCGGCTTAAGCTTTGCGGATGGTATTTCTGCACCAGGTAAATACGTGGAGATGCGTGCTGAAATGGATGTGCTGGTGCTAATCTCAAATTGCCCGCAACTCAACAACCCTTGTAATGCCTACAACCCAACACCCATTCAATTGTTGGTTTGGAACTAAGCTAAACAAAAAGTACAACCGTAGCTGGACGACCTGATACGGATTGAAAAAAGCGAGACGGCTCGCAACGCAGTGAGAGTAATAATATGTTTAAAAAAGTCCTAATTGCAAACCGTGGAGAGATTGCTTGCCGTGTGATTCGCACACTTAAAAAAATGGGCATTCAATCTGTTGCGGTATATTCGCAGCCAGATTCTGGTGCGCGCCATGTGCTTGATGCCGATGAAGCCGTTTGCATAGGCCCAGCGCCAGCAGCGGAAAGCTATCTTAATGCAGATAAAATTTTGCAAGTGGCTATTGAAGCTGGCGCAGAAGCGATTCATCCTGGCTATGGCTTTCTCTCAGAAAACGCAGATTTTGCAGAGAAGTGTGAAGCGAAAGGTATCGCCTTCATCGGCCCAACGCCACAGCAAATGCGCGACTTTGGCTTAAAGCATACCGCACGTGAGTTAGCAGAAAAGAATGGCGTACCTTTATTGCCAGGTACAGGCTTACTTGCCGATATAGACGAGGCTTACATTAAAGCTGAAAGCATTGGTTACCCAGTTATGCTGAAAAGCACGGCAGGCGGCGGTGGAATCGGTATGCAATTGATTTGGTCTAAGGACGAATTGCATGCGGCTTTTGAGTCTGTGCAAAGACTATCCCGTGCGAACTTTAAAGAAACAGGAATTTATTTAGAAAAGTACGTGCAGGCTGCACGCCATATTGAGGTACAAATCTTTGGTAATGGCTTAGGCAGAGTGATTGCCTTGGGTGAGCGCGATTGCTCGGTGCAGCGTCGCAATCAAAAAGTGATTGAAGAAACCCCTGCGCCGAATATTTCTGAAGCGGTTAGAAAATCATTATCAGACACAGCAGTTAAATTGGGCAGAGTTTTAAATTACCGCTCTGCTGGTACGGTTGAGTTTGTTTACGATAACGATTCAGGTCAGTTCTACTTTTTAGAAGTGAACACGCGCTTGCAAGTTGAGCATGGCGTGACAGAACTGGTGACGGGCGTAGATTTAGTGGAGTGGATGATACGTATCGCCGCAGGTGAAACTAATGTGCTGGATGCTTATTCACATAATCCCTCAGGTCACGCCATTCAAGTGCGCTTGTATGCGGAAGATCCCTACAAAAACTTTCAGCCTTCAAGCGGTGTGTTGACTGAGGTGAAATTCTCTTCCGCAGCACGTAACGACACTTGGGTAGAAACGGGTAGTGATGTTTCGCCATTTTACGACCCACTCATTGCCAAAGTGTTAGTACATGCACCAGACAGAGAACAAGCTGTAACAAAAATGCGTACGGCCTTAGATGAAACCTCTTTATACGGCATCGAAACCAATTTGGAGTATTTGCGCCAAGTATTGATGGATAGCGTATTTCCTGCGGGCAAACAAATCACTCGTTATTTGAATAGTTTTACCTACAAACCACACACCATCGATGTGCAAGATGGTGGCGTGATGACGACCATTCAGGACTACCCAGGCCGCACCGGCTATTGGGCGGTTGGTGTTCCGCCTTCAGGGCCTATGGACCATTTAGCCTTTAGATTTGCGAACAAATTGGTAAGTAATGCCGAAGGTGTTGCCGCCTTAGAAGTCACATTAATAGGCCCAAAACTCAAATTTAATACGGATGCCGTGATTGCGATTACGGGTGCGCCGATTGAGTCGACCTTAGATGGTGAAACCATTTTGATGTGGCAATCGCATCATATCAAAGCAGGCAGCACGCTAAAGCTAGGCAAAGTAATTGATGCAGGTTGCCGCGCTTATTTGGCTGTGCAAGGTGGCTTTGATGTGCCTGATTATTTAGGCAGTAAATCTACCTTTACCTTAGGCCAGTTTGGTGGGCATGGCGGCAGAACTTTGCGCGTTGGCGATGTTTTGCATATTCTACCGTTAGTCACTACTTATACTCCCCAAGTTTTACCGCAAACCTTGCAGCCAAAGTATAGCAACTATTGGAAAATCGGCGTGTTGTACGGTCCGCATGGCGCGCCAGACTTTTTCACTGACGATGACATCACCATGTTCTTCTCTACCGATTGGGAAGTGCATTACAACTCCAATACCACAGGCATCCGTTTGATTGGCCCAAAGCCAACATGGGCGCGTAAAGATGGGGGTGAGGCTGGCCTGCACCCGTCTAATATCCACGATAATGCTTACGCCATTGGCGCAGTTGATTTTACGGGTGATATGCCTGTCATTTTAGGTCCAGACGGCCCAAGTTTAGGTGGTTTTGTTTGTCCTGCAACCATTATTCAGGCCGAGTTGTGGAAAATGGGGCAGCTCAAAGCGGGCGATAAAGTGCGCTTTATCAGAGTGACTCAAGAGGATGCTGCGAGTTACGAGTTAGCTCAAAACAGCTCAATCGCGAGCCTCATTGGGGAGGCAGCAACGTTAGAAGTTAATACAACCATCCAACACAGCCCAATCCTGTCTCAAATAGCCGAAACGGTAGATCAAATCAAAGTCGTTTACCGACAATCTGGTGATAAATATCTGTTGATTGAATATGGTGAGCTAGTGCTGGACTTGAATTTAAGGTTCCGTGTGCATGCGCTCATGCAATGGCTTGAGCGACAAGCCATCAAAGGTGTTATCGACCTCACGCCAGGTATTCGCTCGCTACAAGTTCATTTTGAAAGTTTGGTATTACCCGTCAAACAGCTCATTGAGATTCTGCAAAAAGGCGAATCTGAATTACCGAGTATCGATGAGATGGAAGTGCCGACGCGTATCGTGCATTTGCCGCTTTCTTGGGACGATGTCGCCACGCAGTTAGCGATTGAAAAATATATGCAATCTGTGCGTAAAGACGCGCCTTGGTGCGAAATGGTCGATGGACATGCGAGTAATATTGAGTTTATTCGCCGCATTAATGGCTTAGATTCCATTCAACAAGTGAAAGATATTGTTTTTAATGCCAGCTACTTAACGCTAGGCTTAGGTGATGTTTACTTAGGTGCGCCAGTTGCAACTCCTGTTGATCCTCGTCATCGTTTAGTGACGACTAAATACAACCCGGCACGGACTTGGACACCTGAAAATGCAGTGGGTATTGGCGGTGCCTATATGTGCGTTTACGGCATGGAAGGGCCTGGCGGCTACCAGTTTGTGGGTCGCACAATACAAATGTGGAACAGATGGAGTCAAACTAAGGACTTTATTGATGGTAAACCTTGGCTATTGCGCTTCTTCGATCAAATTCGTTTTTATCAAGTAGAAGCAAATGAGCTTTTACAAATGCGCGAGGATTTTCTACATGGAAAATTTAAACTCAGCATTGAAGAGCAAACCTTTCGCCTAAAAGACTACAAGCAGTTTTTAACGAATGAAGCAGCAACAATTAACGCCTTCAAAACTAAGCAGCAAAACGCTTTTGATGCAGAACGTGAACGTTGGATTGCGAGTGGACAAGCCAATTACAGCAATGAAACTGAGTCTACAAATATCGTAGATGCATTAGAAATTCCAGCGGGCAGTCGCGCAATTGCATCCCACGTTGCTGGTAACTTATGGCAAATTAAACTGAAAGAAGGCGACTTAGTGCAAGAAGGCGATGAAGTCGCGATTGTAGAATCTATGAAAATGGAAATCGCTGTCACCGCTTCGGTTGCTGGCAAGGTGACTAAAATTTTATGCAGTGAAGGCATGTCGGTTTCTGCGGGTCAAAACCTAATCGTGATTGAAGAGGAATAAAAAAATGAACTTACAAATCTCACACTTACGAAACTTGTACCTTTCTGGCGTGCTTAAGCCAACAGATTTAGTGAAACAACTGGATGCCGAAATAGGTAGCAATGACAGTCGTCACATTTGGATTAGACGTTTAACGCTTGAAGAGATGCAGACTTTTGCTAAAAACTTAGAGGGTAAAAATATTGCAGATTTGCCTTTGTACGGCATACCGTTTGCCATTAAAGATAATATCGACTTAGCTGGCATACCCACCACTGCGGCTTGCCCAGAATATGCATACACGCCAACTAAAAGCGCCACGGTTGTACAAAAGCTGATAGATGCAGGCGCAATTCCTGTAGGCAAAACTAACCTAGATCAGTTTGCTACGGGCTTAGTCGGTACACGCTCACCTTACGGAGCCTGCCAAAATAGCTTTAACTCTGAATATATTTCAGGTGGCTCAAGCGCAGGTTCGGCGGTATCTGTGGCATTAGGTATGGCTAGCTTTAGCTTAGGCACAGATACTGCAGGTTCTGGTCGTGTACCAGCTTCGTTTAATAATTTAGTCGGGCACAAGCCTACATGCGGCTTATTGAGCACTAGCGGTGTCGTGCCTGCCTGTCGAACCTTAGATTGTGTTTCAATCTTTGCGCTAACTGCTGAAGATGCGGCTCAAGTATTAGAGTCCGCTCAAGGATTTGATGAAGAAGATGCTTACTCACGTAAAGCGATTATTAGACTTAACTCTTTGTCAGGGAAGTCTTTCTCATTTGGTGTGCCAAAGCCAGAACAACTGGCTTTCTTTAACAACACCGAAACGCCAGTGCTTTTTAATCAGGCAATTAAGCAACTAGAGTCCATCGGCGGCAAAGCCGTAGAGATTGATTTTGAACCATTTTTAGAAACAGCACGCTTGCTTTATGAAGGCCCTTGGGTGGCTGAGCGATATGCTGCGATTAGTGACTTTTTTGAAACTAAACCTGAAGCTATTTTCCCTGTGACTAAGCAAATTATTGGTGGTGCCACTAAGTTTAGCGCAGCAGATACTTATGTTTCGCAATACAAACTAAAAGCGCTGCAACGTAAAGCCGAAGCCGTTTGGAATACCATTGATTTATTGGTGACGCCAACTGCGGGCACAATATATACCATTGATGAAGTGAATGCAGATCCAATAAAGTGTAATTCAAATTTGGGTTACTACACCAATTTCATGAACCTGTTAGATTTGTCCGCAACGGCGGTACCCACTGGGTTTCAACAAGATGGCTTGCCTTTTGGTGTCACAATTTCTGCACCTGCATTTAAAGATATGTCGCTGCTGACTTTAGCCGCCAAAATGCAAAAAATATCTGCAAAAACATTAGGTGCAACGGGTTTGCCATTCATTAATTAAACCAAATTAATCACTAGAGTAGAAACGAAACAAAATGACCAACAATAAAAAATTTATCCAAATAGCAGTCTGTGGCGCGCACATGACAGGCTTGCCATTAAATACACAACTCACAAGTTTGGGCGGTACCTTTCTCGAAGAAACCACCACAGCGCCAGAGTACAAATTATATAAATTAAATGGATTCACGCCAGCGCGTCCAGGTTTGCTGCGCGTTGTCAGTGGCGGTGCTGCAATCTCGTTAGAAGTATGGCAACTGCCCATTGAAAACTATGGCACATTTGTATCTGGCGTACCCGCACCGCTAGGCTTTGGTACGCTAACACTGGCGGATGGTCGCACTGTGAATGGATTTTTATGTGAGCACTATGCAACATTAAACGCCATTGATATTTCACACCTAGGCGGCTGGCGAAACTATTTGAGTGAAGCTGGGTAAAGTGTTTTAAGTGCTCTTAAATGTTTTCAATTTGCTTTATTTGCTTAATGCAGGAAACAGCCCTAGTAGACCGTGAGCGATAAATTCGACCGCCATTGCAGCAAGAATCAACCCCATTAATCGCGTCACAATGTTAATGCCTATTGTGCCTAATTTATCCGCTATATAGCTAGAAAGCTGCAAAGTTAGCCAGATAAGAATAGCAACCACAAAAATTGGAATCGCTAATGAGATATGTCCCAACAAGGTTTTACTTTGTTGTGCAGCAATAATCATACTACCTATAGCGCCAGGCCCAGCGAGTAAAGGGATACTCAGTGGCACAATAGCAATCACATCTCGCTCTTCCAGTGTTTTGGCCTCTTCAGGAGTTTGTTTTGAGTGACTTTGTTTGGCATGCAGCATATTGATTGCAATTAGTAGTATTAATATACCTCCGCCAACTTGGAACGATGGAATCGTTATACTAAAGAACGCAAGAATTCCATCGCCAAACAAGGCTGAAGTTAGCAGCACCAGAAAAACGGTCATGGCAATAACATTTGACGTTCTTAATTTCTCACTTCTGTTCCATCCATCTGTAGCGCTAATAAATATTGGCACACTCCCAATGGGGTTCACAATAGCAAACAGTGCTATTCCAATCTTAAATAGATAAGCCCAATCCATTATTTTTAGCTCCTAATTAATAACTGCAATTAATAACTACGAAATTGCCCAGTGACGACGCCATAAATGCCAAATGCCTCTTTAGGTCGAATGACATCAAAGTCAGGATTGGCTGGAATCAGCACAAATAGGTCTTTCTCTTTTCCAAGCGTCTTGATGGTGAATTTGTCATCAATGATAGCCACTACAATATCGCCAATATTAGCAAATGGTCTTTTTTCTACAATGACAGTATCACCATCAAGAATCCCTAAGTCCCTCATTGAGTCGCCAGCGACTGGTATTAGTTCAGTGATTGAAGGCTTTTTAACGAGATGTTCATCGATCGTCATGTAGTCGCCTCCCTCACTGTAAGCGGCGGTAAAAGAGCCAGCTTGTACAGTTGTATTTGAAAAAGGTCGCTCGAAGAATCGTTTGCCAGGAATTAATTTGTCATCAGGCGCCATGTCTAAGAACCCCATTAACTTGAGCCTTGATACAAATCGACTAATAGTATCTTTCGATTTCATGTTCAACTGATCTTGCATATATCGATAGCTTGGCAATGATCGATAGTTTGCAAAATAATCGCGCAGCTGCCCTAATTTCTGAATATCCAATTCCTGTACTTCATTAAAGTCACTCATGAGTAGAAACCTTTTTTACGCTAATATAATTCACATTTTCGAACGAACGTCCGTTCGATTTTATTATCGCTTTAATGCATTCTAATTACAAGTAGCACGACGGCTATTTAATAGATAAGCGCAATTCGCAGCACATCTAAATCAGCTTAGCCCGATGGTGTTTGAAAAATTACAAAGTGGAAGTTAAAAAACGTCTATGAAAGCGGGGGAAGTCCAG
>JAYTRW010000396.1:0-1069 GCA_043745985.1 Methylotenera sp. | reverse complement strand
AATCAAGGCATCAATAAGTCAGCACCTATTATTTCTGCCAACTTGCCGAACGATGAGCGTATTCAAGTGGTGCTGCCACCAGTGGTGCAAAAAGGCTTGGTCAATCTATCTATTCGTAAACCCATGGTGTTAACTAAAACCATGACTGAATATGAAGCCGATGCGCTGTTTTCAGAAACGGTGTGGTTACGGCCGCGCGAAATGTCCCCTGATGCGCATGGCTTTAATGAGCCCGATTTTAATGAATCTTACTTGGCTCAAGCCATGAGCAAATTAAGCAAAGCCGATTTGCGTTTAATCAATTTACTGGAGAATAAACGCTTTGGTGAATTCTTCATTGAAGCGGTCAAGGTTGATAAAAATATCAGCATTGTCGGCGAAACGGGCTCAGGCAAAACCACTTTTTCTAAAATGCTGTGTCAGTCAATACCGCAACATGAGTCGATTATTACCATAGAAGATGCCCGAGAATTGTTTCTGCCGAAGCATGAATACGTGGTGCATTTAACTTATAGCAAGGGCGGGCAAGGGCAAGCCAAAGTTACGCCGTCAGATTTAATTCATAGCACCATGCGCATGAACCCAGACCGTGTGCTATTAGCCGAATTACGTGGTGCTGAAAGCTACGATTATCTAAAACTATTACTCAGTGGTCATGGTGGCAGCATTACCAGTTGGCACGCAGGCTCCCCTGAAGAAGCCATTGGTCGCTTCATATTTATGGCAAAAGAACACCCAGAATCTACCGCCTATCAAGATATAGCGATTAAACGCTTATTGTTAAGCGCCGTCGATGTCATCGCGCATTTAGAAGCTCGATCCATTTTTAATGAAAATGAAGTGCAAATAGGCATTGAATACAAAATGACCGCCATTTACTTCAACCCGTTCAAGAAATTAGAAGTTGCGCTAGAAACTTAACATGCAGAAAAAAGGATGCAAACCATGAAAATCACCACAAAAAACATGACATTGCTAGTCGTCATTGCTGGCGCATTCACACTGACAAGCTGTGTGAATAACAACGCTTTAATTGTGCCAGATGGCACAAAGCGTGTGCCGATTAATC
>JAYTRW010000395.1:0-3719 GCA_043745985.1 Methylotenera sp. | reverse complement strand
ATTTTGAACAAGCTGCACACAGCCTAAAAGGCTTGCCGATGGTGAAAGACATTCGCAACATTGGTTTAGTAGCTGGCATTGAATTTGAGTCAATCGCAGGTAAACCAGGCGCAATGGCCTTCGCTACTTATTTAAAATGTTTTGAAATGGGCATACATGTGCGCTTTACTGGTGACATCATCGCCATATCACCGCCCTTAACCATAGAGAAACATGAAATCGACCGCATTTTCAACACGCTTGCAGATGCAATTAAAAGCGCGAATGCTGCTGGCGAAGCTGGTTTAATTGTGAACAACCACCTTAAAAATGAGCAAGCATGGGCGATGCATCAATCTCTGTAAAAATATAGGTCAAGTTAAGACCAATCGATAAGCATAACCAATGTATACAACCTATAAAATGGAATAGCAAAAATGAACATAAAAACTATCGGACACTACATTAACGGTCAGCACATCGCTGGTGCTAGCGGCAGATTAAGTGACGTTTACAACCCAGCAACAGGTGAAGTGCAGGCAAAGTTAAGTAACGCGTGCGTAGCCGAAACCGAAGCAGCTATTACTGCCGCGCAAGCCGCTTTCCCAGCTTGGGCTGCCATGCCAGCACTTAGACGTGCACGTATTATTTTTAAATTCAAAGCCTTGCTAGATGAAAACGCGAATGAGTTAGCTAAAGCCATTTCACTGGAACACGGCAAAACTATCAGTGATGCACGTGGCGAAGTAACACGCGGAATCGAAGTGGTGGAGTTTTCTTGCGGTATGCCACACTTACTCAAAGGTGATTTTAACGAACAAGTCGGTACGGGTATTGATACCTACAGCATGCACCAGCCATTGGGCGTGGTTGCTGGCATCACGCCGTTTAACTTTCCTATCATGGTACCGCTATGGATGATTCCTATGGCGTTAGCCACTGGCAACACTTTTGTGCTAAAACCCTCAGAAAAAACACCCAGTGCAAGTTTAATGATTGCCGATTTACTCGCAGAGGCTGGCTTGCCTGCAGGTGTATTCAATATAGTCAACGGCGATAAAGAAGCGGTTGATGTATTACTCTCAGATAAACGTATTCAAGCCATTAGCTTTGTCGGTTCAACCCCTATCGCTGAATACATTTACAGTACGGGCACTAAAAATGGTAAACGCGTACAAGCGCTGGGCGGTGCAAAGAATCACTTAGTCGTTATGCCAGATGCAGATTTAGACCAAGTTGCATATGCACTGATTGGTGCAGGTTATGGCTCTGCTGGCGAGCGCTGCATGGCGATTTCTGTGGCTGTAACAGTTGGCAATATTGCTGATAAACTGGTCGAAAAACTAAAAGAGAAAGTAAAAACCATCGTCATAGACCAAGGTTTAAATGAAAAAGCAGATATGGGCCCATTAGTGTCGCCACAGCACTTTGCCAAGGTTAAAGAGTATGTTGATTTAGGAATTGAAGAAGGCGCAAATCTAGTGATTGACGGTCGCGACTACAGTCACAAAGGTCACGAGAAAGGCTTCTTTTTAGCGCCATGCTTATTCGATCACGTCACTAAAGACATGCGCATTTATAAAGAAGAAATTTTTGGTCCCGTGCTATGTGTAGTGCGTGCAGAAACGTTTGAAGACGCTTTGCAATTAGTTAATGACCACGAGTTTGGCAATGGCACAGCCATTTTTACGCGTGATGGTGAAGCCGCACGTGAGTTCACTAACCGAGTACAAGCTGGCATGGTCGGCGTGAATGTAGCAATTCCGGTGCCGATTGCATTTCACAGCTTTGGTGGCTGGAAACGTTCATTATTTGGCGATCACCACATTTATGGCACTGAAGGCATGCGTTTTTATACCCGCTTAAAAACCACGACATCTCGCTGGCCTTCTGCTGCTAAAAGTACAGGTTCTGAATTTGTTATGCCGACGATGAAGTAAAATAGCCAATCAATTAATAAGATAAAAACATGTCATCTTTAAAGCACGTTGCTGAGTTAATTAAGAAAAATAAAATTACCGAAGCAACAGATGATAAAGATGACTATAACTTCCCACGAGAAATAGGCTTTGACTTAGAGTGTGCTATTACGTAAGCGAAGCTAAACTGATGAGTTATTAAGTTAAATATGAGTAATTTCCGAACTGTGGAGGTACAGCTATCTCATCAACATCGCAACTTAAGCATAGTCGCGCTCAATGCCGTTTCTACGCTTTCACAGATTGGTCAGTATGGGCTAGGCACAACCTTGTTGCCCATCGCATTAGTAGCTAAAGGCGCAACGCCTGAGCAAATCGGCATTACCAGCTCCGCACTGTGGCTAGGTATGTTGGCAGGTCTTTTAGTCACAGGTCAAATCATACGGGCTTTGGGCTATCGCAATACCGTGATGATAGGTTTAGCCATTAGCGCCTTAAGTTTTGCTGTAATGCCTAGCCTGAATTGGCAATGGTGGTTTATTCCTGCGGCTGCTATCGGCTTTGGCTTAGGCTTACGTTGGATAGCCAACGAAACTTGGTTATATCGACTCACACCCGCACATGCGCGCGGTAGGATTATCGGCATTCACGAAACCTTGATTAGCATTGCTGCAGTCTTGGCACCGCTAATCATTGTGAGTGTGGGCGCAATCAAACCGACTGCGTTTTGGATAGCTGGAGCCATCATCATGCTGGCGGCCATACCGCTATTCGTCGCAGTCACTTTGCCAGCTACAAACAGTTCGCAAGAAATTAAGCTAAAAGACATTAGTTTAGATAAACCTATCAAACAAACCATCGCATTCTTGATGGGATTTGGTGCGCTAATCGCAGGTTTAGGCGGCTGGATGGAAGGCAGCATTTTGGCATTTCTGCCTGTGTATAGCACTGACATTGGCTTAGCCAGCAGTGATGTCGCGTGGTTACTCACCATACTGGGCATTGGTGCGATGACTTGCCAGTTTGCGATAGGTTGGTTAGCGGACAACAAAGGCTTGTTATGGACAGCAAAACTATGCACTTTTGCTGCACTCTTAGCGATGCTTATTGCTACCCTTCTCGAAAAAAACTTCTTAAACTTAGCCGTGGCTATGTTTATATTAGGCGGTGTAGGCGGCGGGTTGCTTACTCTAGGTATATTTTGGGCAACGCTGGCCGTTACAACAACTATACAGGCAGACCATTCAGAAGCCAGCTTAAGTAATCGCGTAAGACAAGTGTCAATTGTTTACACGATTTTATCCGCAGCAGGGCCTTTTGTAGCGGGCTTTGTCGTGAGTCATGCAGGTAGTAGCAGCTTGTTTTGGCAGCAATTAGTGGTGATACTGGTGATTGTAATCGTGCTATTTTGGCAATCAGGCAAGAATACCATCTCACATTTACAAAATGGCTAGCAATCATTACATGCCAGAATAAACTGGTCCACTTCCACCTTCTGGCGGAACCCACACAATATTCTGCGTTGGGTCTTTAATATCGCAAGTTTTGCAATGGATGCAATTTTGAGCATTAATCTGCAAATGCTTTGCTTCATTCTTAGTCACTATTTCATATACGCCAGCAGGACAATAACGTTGTTCTGGCGCATCATATTTGGCAAGGTTGATGCTAATCGGAACGGCATTGTCTAGTAAATGTAGATGGCATGGTTGATTAGCATCATGCGCAATATTGCTTAGACTAATTGAATTCAATTTATCAAAACTATAAACCCCGTCAGGTTTAGGGTAGTTAATTTTAGGCATATCAACCGCAGGTCTA
>JAYTRW010000394.1:0-11462 GCA_043745985.1 Methylotenera sp. | reverse complement strand
ACCACGACCGCGTTTTCCTTTACGCGCCCCACCAAAGTAACTCTCGTCTAATTCAACAGCACCTTCGAATATTTCATGCGCTTCTTGCTCCAAATAATAGGCGATCACCTCACGTAATTTACGGTAAAACAGGATGGCTGTATTCGCTTGAATTTCCATCAAATCCGCGGCTGATCTGGCTGTTACTTCCAATACAAAATAATCCAGCAACTTTATCTGCTGTTTTCTTAATAATTTACAATGACTTAGCTTCATATAATCAGCATAACATTGATGCTAATCTACTTCAGCCCCTAATTTAATCTTATGAGGGGTTGTTTGTCCATTTTATTGGCTAGGTTCAATTGGCGTCCAGATGATTTTTTCTGCAAGCTGAGCAAAAGCTTTGGGCATCTCAGTAATCGCCTTACGATTTTCAGGCGTGAAGTTATCAGGTGAGCTTGCGTAATCGTGAAGGTCACTGTAGATTTTTTGAATTTCATCATCTTTTACGGTGACGTGCTTCTGCATAAGTCCTAAGCCATCATACAAATCCTCAAGGGGCGCGCTAAGTGGGTTATGCCAAAATTTTTCGAAGCTGGCTTGCATGTCTTTTGCCACATCGCCAAGTAGTAAAGCATCGCGGTCGCGGAAGTTATATTTTTGGTTATAGTCAAAATATTCAGCCGCCATATTGCGGCCACCCGTAATGGCAAGCTTGCCATCTACGATAAAGGTTTTATCGTGCATACGCTGATTAACACCACGAAAATTGACGGCGATATTCATCAAACGTTTGTAAAATGGTGTACCTACTGAGTGTTGTGGGTTGTAGATGTGGATTTCAACGTTTGGATGTTTAGCAAGTGCTAGCAAAGATTTATCAGGTGCATCAATTAATAAATCATCCACAATGACGCGTACTTTCACACCTCTATCAGCCGCACGAAGTAAAGCCTCTGAGGCTAATATGCCAATGTTATCGGTACTCCAGATGAAATATTGTACTTCAATGGTTTTCTCTGCATGGTCAGCCAGCCAAGCACGGGCGAGTAGCGCATCTTCACCTTTATCTAGCAAGCACATAGATGCCGCTTAGATTGGGGTGAGTAGCAATTTGATTGTCAATATAAGTGAGCTCGGGCGAAGCGATAGCCATTTGCGCAAAGCAAATAAACGAAACCGCTAGTGATTTTAGCGCTAACTTACATTGAATAAATTGATATTCCTTAATGTATTTCTCAGATTTAGCGTCCTGCCATACTTAACGCCACTGCTTCAGCGGCTTTAATGCCATCAACACCAGCAGAGAGAATGCCGCCCGCATAACCAGCGCCTTCGCCAGTAGGGAATAAGCCTTTGGTATTGATGCTTTGCATATTGTCGTCGTTGCGCTTAATACGAATTGGTGAAGAGGTGCGAGTTTCAACACCTGTCAGTATGGCATCTGCCATATCGAAGCCTTTAATTTGTTTGGCAAATTGCGGTATTGCTTCACGAATTGCCGTAATTACGTATTCAGGTAAAACGGTATCCAAGTTTGTCAGATGCACGCCAGGTGTATATGAAGGTGTGACTTCGCCAAATTGAGTTGAAGGTTGATTGGCTAAAAAGTCGCCGACTAATTGCCCTGGTGCTTGGTAAGTACTGCCGCCTAATAAGTAAGCTTGGCTTTCCCATTTACGTTGTAACTCCATACCTGCGAGTGGGTGATCTGGATAATCGACCTCTGGTGTGATGCCCACCACGATACCCGCATTCGCATTGCGTTCGTTACGTGAGTATTGGCTCATACCGTTGGTGACCACGCGCCCCTCTTCAGACGCGGCAGCTACCACGGTGCCACCTGGGCACATGCAGAAGCTGTAAACACTGCGACCATTACTTGCATGGTGTACTAACTTGTAATCTGCTGCTCCTAAAATTGGATGCTGGGCGTTCGGGCCATGACGTGCCGCGTCAATGAGGGATTGTGGATGCTCGATACGAAAGCCAATGGAGAATGGCTTTGCTTCAATATAAATACCGCGTTTGTGTATCATTTCAAAAGTATCGCGTGCGCTATGACCAACCGCTAAAATCAGATGGTTTGTGGCAATCCGCTCACCGCTAGCCAGCACCACCGCTTGTACTTGATTGTCTGAAATTTCAATATCTTCGACCTTGCTTTGAAAGCGTATTTCACCGCCAAGGGCGATTATATTATTACGCATCTCTTCTACCATAACGACCAATCGGAACGTACCGATATGCGGGTGGCTGACGTATAAAATCTCTTCTGGTGCGCCTGCTTTAACGAATTCATTTAATACTTTGCGACCATAATGATTTGGGTCTTTAATCTGACTATATAACTTACCATCAGAGAAAGTCCCCGCGCCGCCTTCGCCGAACTGCACGTTAGACTCTGGGTTAAGCTTAGATTTACGCCATAAATCCCAAGTATCTTTGGTCCGTTCGCGCACGGCTTTGCCGCGTTCTAGAACGATAGGTTTAAAGCCAGATTGTGCCAAAATAAGCGCAGCGAAAAGGCCAGCAGGACCTAAGCCCACAATCACAGGTCTTTCTGTCAGTGTTTCAGGTGCTTGCGCGACAAATTTATAAGAAGTATCTGGCGCAAGTTTTACGTGCGGGTCTTTACCTAATTTGGCTAAAACTTTAGCCTCACCGTTTACGGTGACATCAAGCGAATAGACCAACAGAATTGCATTGGCTTTACGCGCATCTACGCCACGTTTGAAAATGGTATATTCGACTAAATCAGCCTTGTTAATTGCCAGTTTTTTAACAATGGCAGCATTGATTTCGCTGGGTTGATGATCAAGCGGTAATTTGATTTCAGTGATTCTAAGCATGTTTATTTGATTTGACCTGATTGGTATGTTTAGATAGTGCTAATAACTTTAAATATCTGAATAGAAATATGTGTAATAGACTAGTTGTCGAATGATAACTGATGTAAAAAAAGATTGCTTCCAAACATTAAAATATTAAAGAATGCCTGATGAATAAAGCCTCCATCACACTGCCAATTAAACTGTCAAACACCTTCAATCGGTTTTTTGATTCAGAAAAATCCAGTGGCATTTTGTTGATTGTCTTTACGCTCGTTTCTATTCTGCTCGCTAACTCAGCCATTGGGCATGCATATTTAAGTCTTTGGCAAATCCATGTGGCAGGTTTAAGTCTAGAACATTGGATTAACGATGGCTTGATGGCTATATTCTTTCTGCTGATTGGTTTAGAGCTAGAGCGCGAGATTTACGTCGGCGAGTTATCCAACTTCAAGAACGCCTTACTGCCAATTTTTGCTGCGTTTGGTGGCATGCTAGTTCCAGCTTTAATTCACTATTCATTTAACCAATCAATGCCTACACAAAACGGTATTGGCATACCCATGGCGACTGATATTGCGTTTGCACTTGGCGTATTAGCGCTTCTTGGAAGCCGAATTCCAGCCTCATTAAAAGTGTTTGTCGTAGCTTTTGCCGTGATAGATGATTTAGGCGCCATTGTGCTCATTGCAGTTTTCTATACTGCTAAATTTTCTCTTAACTATCTGCTGGCTGCTTTATTGGTTTGGGCCGTGTTAATTTTGCTTAATCGACGCTTTCGAGTGATGTCCTTACTGCCTTACATTGTAGGTGGTGTCATCATGTGGTACTTAATGCTCAAATCAGGCATTCATGCCACAGTGGCGGGCATTATGCTGGCGTTCGCTATTCCATTCTCTGTGAAAGATGACGATCAAAAATCGCCTTCACACAAGCTAGAGCATTTTTTACACAAACCTGTAGCGTTCATTATTCTGCCGATATTCGCTTTGGCAAATACGGGCATTACCATAGAAGCTGGTTGGATGAACGAATTATTGAGTGCAAACAGTCTGGGCGTTATGTTGGGCTTGATAGTTGGTAAGCCATTAGGTGTGGCTTTGTTTTGTTGTTTTGCTGTTATTACTGGTATTTGTCAATTGCCAGCAGACTTGAAGTGGCTACATATCGTCGGGGCTGGCATACTGGGAGGCATAGGATTTACCATGTCCATTTTCATTACCAATCTTGCGTTTCCTGCTAGTATTGAAACCATCAATGCTGCCAAGATGGCGATTTTATTGGCCTCACTCTCAGCTGGTTTGCTAGGTTTTGTTTGGTTTAAGCTATTGACGAAAACTGCCGCAAGCTAGCGATTAAGTGTTTTAGTGATGAGTAGGGTGTTCGTGCGCCTGACTTTTTGGGTAAACTCTAACTAGCAAAATACGAGGCCCTATCATTTTTTTCACCACAACATCAAAAGCCGTAAACTCTACACGCTGACCTTCTTTAGGAATGTCGCCAAGCGCCCATAGTACAAGCCCTGCGATGGTGTCTGCATCTTCTGATTCAATATCAATACCCAAAGTGCGCTCTAAGGTATTAAGCGGCAAAGAGCCTTTGCCCAGCAGTGAACCATCGTCTAATTTAGCCCATTCACTTTGCGATTGCCTGAATTCATCACGAATATCGCCAACCAATGCGGACAGTAAGTTATCTAAAGTGATATAGCCAATTGGCGCTGCATCTTCATAGCCGACTACAGTGAAATGTGGCGCACCTTTTTGTAGTTTTCTAAATAATGTCATGGCGTGCGTAGTTGGCGGCACTTGCTCAATTGGTCGTGCGAGGCTTTTAATCTCGATAAAATCAGCATCTTTACGTAAAGCGACAAAAATATCTTTAATATGAACAATTCCAGTCACGACGCCATCGCCATTCACCAATGGGTAGCGGCTATAACGATGTTGTAATATACGATCCATATTGACGGCAAAAGAGTCATCCTCAAATAATGCAACTGCGTCGCTAAATGGATGCATTAAATCGGATACTTCTAACTCTCTAAAGTCGATAGCTTGTGCGAGCACTTTCCACTCATCATCGCTAAATTCGTCACTGGCACGTGAGCTACGCAAAATCAACTTCAATTCTTCTGAAGAGTAATGTGAATCGTGACCTGCTTTAGTTTTTAATTTTAATGCGCTAATCACAATATTTGAGCTTTGATTGAGCAGCCAAATTGCAGGAAACATCAACCAATAAAATGCATATAAAGCAGGCGCTGTCCAAATACCGACTCTTTCAGACATGCGAATGGCCAATGATTTTGGCACTAGTTCACCAAGTACAATATGCAAGTATGAAATGGTAAAAAAAGCAAAAATGAAGGCGATGCTGTGAATTAACTTTTGACTAGAAACGCCAACATGCGCAAGTAAAGGCTCGATAAGTGCTGCAAAAGCAGGTTCGCCTATCCAACCTAGGCCGAGTGAAGATAATGTGATGCCTAGTTGGCAGGCGGATAAGTAGGTGTCTAAATTGGCGTGAACCTTGGCCAACATCCTGCCACGCCAGCCCAAGGTCTTTGCAATCGTGCGCACGCGCGTGCTGCGTAATTTAACTAGGCTGAATTCTGCGGCTACAAAAAAACCGTTAAGTAGTACTAATAGAAATGCGATAAAGATTAATAAAAAATGTGTGCTCATGTATGTCTTAGACTTCTAAATTCAGTTGTAGTAACTGTCGTAGCAAAGGGACCGTAACTGGCTTTTTAGTCGTGAGAGACCATTCATCTAGGGCATCTAGTGTCGCCATTAATGTTGATAAGTCACGTCTAAGGTAACGTAAGCAGTAATCCACCACTTCGGTAGGCAAACGAATGCCACGTTCCGCCGCATGATTTTGTAGCGCCAATGCTTTTTCCGCATCGTTAAGTGGATGTAGTTGATAAACCAAACCCCAAGCCAGACGAGTAGCTAAATCGTCCCTAAGCCCCATTTGAGTCGGCGCATGTAAACCAGCGGTAATAAGTGAGCTACCACTTTCCTTAAGCTGATTATAAGTGTTGAATAAATCAATTTGCGCATCATTACTCAGCAAGTGCACGTTGTCGACTACTCGCATACCTATAGCCTCGCAGGCCGATAGTAAATGGCTTTTGCCACTACCAGCTTCACCCCATAGGTAGATAAATTTTGACTGCGCAGTATTATTAGCGACCGCATTTAAGCTAGCTAGTGCTTCGTCATTACGCCCAGCCATAAAATTTAAAAGCGTGGGCGGAGCCGCAGGCTTGATGTCGAGTAGCAGTTGTTTCATTTGCAAAATATTGATCGCGTAGGTAGGTTCAGGCTGTAGTTATTTGAGAGCGGTTAATTGAGATAGGTGTCACTGTGCAGGTAATTATCTTTGCTGTGATGTAAGCCTACGGCGATTGCTGCGCTCACTGGTAAGGCCAGTAATATGCCAGTAAAGCCAAATAGTTGGCCGCCAGCGAGCAAGGCAAAAATGACAACCACAGGGTGTAGGCCAATACGGTCACCCACTAATGTCGGCGTCAACACCATGCTTTCTAGCAGCTGCCCTAGGCCAAATACAATGAACACGGGAACCCATTGACCAAAACTGGTGAATTGGAGTGCTGCAACCACTAGCGCTAAAACAACGCCTAGGGCAAATCCTAAATAAGGCACAAAGCCTAATAGGCCAGCCACTAGGCCAATCGGCAATGCCATGTCTAAGCCGGCAAACCATAAACCTATCGCATAGAAAGCGCTCATGGCGAGCATGACTGAGAGTTGTCCGCGCAAGAACTCTGCTATTACTTGATCAATCTCACTGGCGACGGTGACGGTTTTACCATGCCACTGACGTGGAATCAGCTGACCTATGCGCGCAACAAAGATATCCCAGTCACGTAGTAAATAAAATAGCACCACAGGTAAAAGTAATATATTCGCAACAATGCTGACTAGCGCCATGCCATTATTGCCAGCCATCATTAGCACATCACCAAGGAGACCCCCTGCAGTTTTCCAATTTTTGCTGATAATGCTCTGAATCTGTGTGCTATCAATTGCAAAACTAATACCAAATTTGTTTTGTAACCATGGCTCAATGTTAGTGCGAATGTGGTTAATAGTGCCTGGTAAGCGCTCTGCAATTAACAAAGACTCTTGTTGCAGTAGTGGAATTAGAATAAGCAGTAATAAAGTAATCACACCAAAAATGCCCGCCATGACTAATACCGTAGCAAGTGTACGACCAATCTTAAATTTACCTATACCGAGTAGACAGAGCCTATCAACTAGCGGGTCGCATATGTAAGCTAGTATTGCCGCGATTAAGAATGGTGTGAGTACAGGCAGCAGTAAATAAATAATAAATATAAGAATCGCAGCAATAATTAGCCATAGATTGTCGATAAATAGATTTTTTGCTGCTGTTTTTTTTGGTTCAGTCGTCATATAGGTTAAAATTATACTTAATATATTGAATACTCACTTAAAAGCATTCAAAAACCTTTATTTTAATTAAATATTATTACTAAGCGAGAGCCGTTTTGACCACTAATTCTTCAAACACACCATCAATTAGCTACCGCGACGCGGGCGTGGATATGGAAGCTGGCGACGCGCTGGTTGAGCAAATTAAGCCATTTGCGAAGCGCACTATGCGTCCAGAAGTATTGGCTGGCATTGGTGGCTTTGGATCATTGTTCGAAATGCCGAAGAAGTTTAAAAATCCTGTGCTGGTTTCAGGGACAGATGGCGTGGGTACTAAACTTAAATTAGCGTTTGAGCTCAATAAGCACGATACAGTGGGTATTGATTTGGTTGCTATGAGCGTGAACGACATTCTCGTGCAAGGTGCTGAACCGCTATTTTTCTTAGACTATTTTGCTTGCGGCAAGCTAGAAGTGGGTACGGCAGCACAAGTAATTAAGGGTATTGCCGAAGGTTGTGAGCAATCTGGCTGTGCATTAGTAGGTGGTGAAACGGCTGAAATGCCAGGCATGTACCCAGCTGGCGAGTATGATTTAGCAGGTTTTGCAGTAGGTTGTGTAGATAAAGAAAGTATTATCAACGGCACAACCATTGCAGCTGGCGATGTCGTGCTAGGTTTGGCTTCTAGCGGCGCACATTCAAACGGCTACTCATTGATTCGTAAGTTGATTGATAAATCGGGTATCGATTTTGAGTCAGATTTTCATGGTAGAAAATTCAAAGATGTCGTTATGGCACCCACGCGTATTTATGTGAAACCATTGTTAGCGTTAATCGCAGCTATGCCAATCAAAGGCATGGCGCACATCACGGGCGGCGGCATCACTGAAAATATTCCACGTGTATTGCCTGCAGGTTTAACTGCTGAAATTAAAAAGGGCAGCTGGACGATGCCACCATTATTCACATGGTTGCAAGCGCAAGGCAATGTGGCAGATTTAGAAATGTATAAAACATTCAACTGCGGCATTGGTATGGCAGTGATTGTGTCTAAAGATCAGGCTGCGGCAGCGCAAAAATTATTGCAAGATGCAGGTGAAACTGTATTTGAAATTGGTCATATCCGCGCGCAACAGGCTGGTGAAGCGCCAACAGTTGTAGTCTAACTATTTTTAGAGCCTGTAACTAAAAGTTAACTTGATGCGTTAAGTACTGGTGAGACTTTTTTGCAAAGTCATATTGAGGAGTTTTCGTGCTGAGTCAAATTAGAGTTTTTAGTACTATTAGCGTATTAAGTATAGCGTTCATTTTCACCACCTCATCTGCTTTCGCCGCACAGCAGGTGAACTTGCCTAAACGTGTTCAAGCCAACTATGTGGTGACCAAAGACGGTACGCCGTTCGCTAACGTCCGAGAACAGTATGTGGTGACAGGTAACACTTATAAAGTGGAGAGCACAACAAAAGGCATCGGTGTATACGCCTTGCTTGGCGTACGAAAACTGACCAGCACAGGTAAAGTGACTCGTAAAGGTTTAGTGCCGACTCACTTTGAGTTGCATCAAGGTAGTAATCCGAACAAGGCTTTGTTTTCAGATTTTGACTGGTCGAGTAATACTTTGCGCATGCAAGGCAAAGGTGAGCCTCAAGCTGTTCCGCTCAGTGCGGGCACACAAGACTTAGCAAGTTTTGCCTACCAATTTATGTTTCTACCTAGACCTTTTAAAAATGATATGACGGTCACGCTCACTACAGGGAAAAAACTCAATCAGTATCAATATAAAGTTAAACCAGAACTTGAGCAGCTAAGCATCGCTGGCAGCCAATATAGAACGGTGCATTTAGTACCTGCTGATTTAGATAAAGGTCAATCAGAAACTAAAGAACTTTGGTTAGCGACAGAGCAAAGTTTCATATTGGTACGCTTTTTAATGGTAGATTCTGATGGTGCAGAACTAGAACAAACGCTTACTGAGTTACATGTGGATTAGGCCTTACTGGATTAAATTAAAGTCATTATGTCAAGATGTTAGCTATAGAAGGCTAGCGCTGGCATTGGGTTTTTCGTTCTTGCTACATCTATTTTTAATCGGGAAGTTCAGCTTTAATCTGCCAAACTTAAATGAACGGCATAATTTAATTGATGTTCGATTAGTATTGCCAAAAATTTTGCCTAGCACAGTGCAAACTCCACCTGTAGTAAAAAAGCCTGTTGCGAAACAAGCAGAGCTTATTAAACCTACTGAGCCAAAAGAAGATAAGCCAGTTGAACCAATAGCCCCACCTGATTTGCAGCCACCGCCGCCAGCAGAACCGACACCAATAGAGCAACCTGAAGTTTTGCAACCAGTTGTTGAAAATCAAGTAGAAGAAACAGATTTAATCGCTAAACCTAAGCCCTATCAATATATTAGATCCGAATTTGATGTATACACAGATAAAGAGGATGTGGCGAATAAATCCATAGCTGGAAGGGCTAAAGTGATTTATCAGCTCATGCCAAATGGAGAGCAGTATCAAATTAAAAGCTTGATACAGGCTAACGGATTGATTTCTCTAGTCATACCAGACTTGTTGCAAACGAGTGAGGGTTATTTTGATGAGTTTGGTTTGCAACCATCATATTATCTCTATCAGTTTGGTAATAAAAAAGATAAAACTTTTAGCGCGGACTTTAATTGGAGATCTAAAAAGCTCATTTTGCATAGCCAAAAAGGCGATCAAACCTTTGATTTACAAGATGGCACACAAGATTTATTGAGCTTTATGTATCAGTTTATGTTTATGCCACCTTTGCAAAATATGCAGTTGAATATTACGAATGGCAAAAAGCTTGGTGTTTACGATTACACTTTTGAAGGTGAAGAAACGCTTACGACTAAACTTGGTGATATTCAAACTATTCATATCTCGAGAATGGTGTCAGAAGGCGAAAAGAAAACAGAATTGTGGTTAGCCTTAGATTATCAGCATGTACCTGTTAAAATACGTGAAACTAATGGCGAGGGTAAAATGTACGAGCTAGTGATTACTAGTTTAGACGCCAGACTAGAGCCTTTGCCGTTACCGTAAGTAAGATTTATGGCTTAATTCATAGCCAGCATATATATTAAAGAGAACCAAATGACGCCCAACCTAATACGGCAAGCCGCTGTAATGCTATCTAACTTGCTTGAATTCAACAGCCCTGCTGATGCTAAGCTAAGCGAATTCTTTCGCAATAATCGTGACCTTGGCACCAAAGAGCGTGCTTTTGTAGCGGAAAGTGTCTATGGCGTTTTGCGTCGTTTACGTTTTTTAAGCGCAGTGACTGCTAATGATGACAATGATCCTGATGATGCGCGTAAGCTGGTACTCGCTTGGATGCTACGCATACAAGGAATGAGCATACAGAAAATTGAATCGATGCTGACTGAGCAGCAAATCGAGTGGGCGCATACCATTAAAGCCAAATCGACTGAGAATTTACCGTTGGCCGTTCAAGCCGATGTGCGTGATTGGCTGTGGGATAAGCTAGTTGCACAATATGGCGAAAAGGAAGCGCTCACTATCGCCCGTAGTATGCATGATGCTGCTACCCTAGACTTACGCGTGAACACCATTAAAGGCACACGGGATGAGGTGATGGCGAAATTTATAGCGGAAAACACTTCAGGTGAAAGTAATGTGACTAAAACACCTTATTCGCCGATTGGTTTGCGTATGCCATTACGGTTGAATATTAGCCGCCATGTATTGTTTACTGAAGGCCAAATTGAAGTGCAAGATGAAGGTAGCCAAATTTTAGCGCATTTAGTTGCACCTAAACGAGGCATGATGGTGGCAGACTTTTGCGCGGGTGCGGGCGGTAAAACTTTAGCCATGGGCGCTTTAATGCGCAATACTGGCCGCTTGTATGCCTTTGATATATCAGAAAAACGTTTACACAGCTTAGGTCAACGGCTCAAACGCTCAGGCTTGAGTAATCTCAATGCACAAAGTATTAGCGGTGAAATCGACCCTAAACTTAAACGCTTGAATGGTAAGTTTGACCGCGTACTGGTTGATGCGCCATGCACAGGATTAGGCACTTTACGCCGTAACCCAGATCTTAAATGGCGTCAAACGCCGCAAGATTTGGCTGAGTTGACAGTGAAGCAAGGGAACATTTTAGCGCGCGCGTCTAAGCTGACTAAAGCAGGTGGCCGCTTGATTTACTCAACATGTAGTTTATTGCGTGATGA
>JAYTRW010000393.1:0-1078 GCA_043745985.1 Methylotenera sp. | reverse complement strand
AAGACGCAGTGTTGGGCAATGGCAATCGTAAAACGGGTTTATTTTGGCAACAAAAGCCAGCCTTGGCGGGAGCTGATTTACTCAAAATGCTTGGGCATTGTACTTTTGAAAAAGCTGAATATCGCGCACCTAAAGCCAGTTTCACCGCAGAACGTCATGTGTGGCTAACCAAGCTAAATAATTGCCGCATTGTGATTGATGGCGTTACGCGCCCGCTCAATGAGCCAGAGCGCACGCTCGCACTGCCTATGCCCTATGTGCAAGCTAGCGATTTAACCTATAAACAACTCAAAAGCGCATTAGTCAAAGTTGGTTTGCTGCCTGATACTTTCCGTTTTACAGGCTTATCTTATCCCAGTAAAAATCAACTGGAAGCAGGCACTGCTAAAGACCCAGAAACAACTGTTTTGGTAAAAGTGCCAGCTTTTCAAGAGATGCGCCTTGTATTGAAAAAGGCAGGGTTAGAAACCGAATGGGAAGGCATGGCCGCCGAAGCGTTAGATGGCAAGCCAGAGTTACTAGACCAACTTGCAACGGTGTTAAGTGTTTATAAAGAAGATGACGAAGTGGAAGCCGAGTTAGGTAAGCTCACATTGCCAAACCAAGCAAAAATGGTAGAAACATTATCAGGCATTCGTTTTGATAAATTCAGTAATCTTTCACTCAAAGCACTCTATAAAATTGTACCTCACATGGAGCTTGGGCTGCGCTATGACGAAGCTTGCGAACAAGCGGGTTATCATCACAGTCAGCTATTTAAGTTGGGCGATGAGACACAAAGGCTATTGCCTGCTTTTTATACAGGGCGTGATGAAAAAGGCCGCCTAATATTTAATGAAGACTTTGATATTCCGCGCAACCCAGTGGTATTACGTGCGCTTAACCAAGCGCGCAAAGTAATGAATGCGTTGATTACTAAATATGGCTCGCCGCATCAAGTGAACATTGAAATGGCGCGAGATTTATCGCGACCCATGGATGAACGGACCAAAATCAAAAAAGCGCAGGAAGAGTTTCGTGAGCGTAACGAAAAAGATCGCGCTACTTTTAATTTGGAATACAACAGCTCTGGCACGCT